>JAJFVF010000003.1 GCA_021371935.1 bacterium | reverse complement strand
TAGTCATACAAGGTAGAGGAAACCATCTCGCTAACGTGCTCAAGGCACTCGAATCTGCTCGTCTACTCTACCAGGTGGATCATAGCGTCCTATTATCCACCATTATCTGACAGGCAAGGCAATAATACAAGGAATCTGCTTTTACAACGTCGGGTTCAAAGCAGATTCCTCACATTCGTTCGGAATGACTAAATTTGGTAAGAATTACTAAATTTACAACGTCTGCAGTTTCGCAATCGGCTCAATCTAATCCGCATCAGGCGTGATTATTTACGCTTAATGCGAATTAGATTGAGCGTAAATAACGCATTTTTTAGTCGGCGAAGGCCGACTTCGTGTTGTTGTTGTCGTGACTTTAGTCGCCAGGCGGTTAAAACCGCGGCCACAACTACACAAAGTCCCCTACGGGGACTGAAACCGCAACTTAATTCGCATAACGCGTGATTATTTACAGAATATATCTGCTCAAATCCTCGTCCTTGGTTACATCCTGCAGTTTCTCGCGCACATAACCCGCATCAACGATAATTTTTTTGTCGTCGATATCCGGCGCGGCGAATGATACGTCATCCAGCAGTCGTTCCAATATGGTGTATAGCCTTCTTGCGCCGATATTTTCCATAGCCGAGTTTACCTCAGCGGCAATTTTTGCAATTTCCTGAATGCCGTCATCAGTGAAGTCGACCTCGACACCTTCTGTCGCCAGCAGAGCCTTATACTGCTTTATAAGAGCATTCTTGGGTTCGGTAAGGATGCGAACGAAGTCGGCCTCAGTCAGACTGTCGAGTTCCACTCTTATCGGCAGTCGTCCCTGAAGCTCCGGGATCAAATCAGATGGCTTCGACACATGGAAAGCGCCTGCGGCCACAAAGAGCATATGCTGAGTCGACACAGGACCGTATTTAGTCATCACAGTCGAGCCTTCAATTATCGGCAGTATATCACGCTGGACGCCTTCACGCGAGACCTGCGGTCCGGCTTCACTTTCGCGTCCGGCTATCTTGTCCATTTCATCTACGAATATGATTCCCTCTTGCTCTGCTCTGTCGACTGCTTCGCGCGTGATCGTGTCCTGATCGATCATATTGCGAGCCTCTTCATCCGCCAGGATGCTGCGAGCCTCTGCAATGGTCACACGCTTGCGCTTATGCCGTTTGGGTATCAAATTGCCGAGCATACCGGACATATCCATTCCCATCTCTTCGAGACCCTGCTGTCCGAACATTTGAAAATGAGGCATGGATGTGTCTTCGACCTCAATGGTGATCTCACGGTCCTCAAGCTCACCGGCCATGAGCTGAGCGCGGAGCCTGTCACGAATGCGCTCCTTGCGCTCCATTTGATCACGCGTATATTCATCAGGTGGAGCTTGTTCTTCTTCCTGTTCCTGAGGTGCCTCCATGGGCGGCGGCGGGTTACCTGTGCCGGGAAATATGTGACCCATAGCGTTCTGAAGCGAATCGAACCACTGTTTCGGCACGACACCTTGACCTATGCGCCGCGCCGGCGGTTCCATAATGTCGAGTATCTGTTCCGTGGCTCTCTGTTCGGCTATCGGACGGACCTCTTCGATCTTTTCGGCTTCGACCATCGCCACAGCCCGCTGAACCAGGTCACGTACCATCGAGTCGACATCTCTACCGACATATCCGACCTCTGTAAACTTGGTAGCTTCAACTTTAACGAACGGTGCACCGGCCAAGTTAGCGAGCCGCCTTGCGATTTCGGTCTTTCCGACACCGGTCGGACCCATCATCAGAATATTCTTTGGGATCACTTCGTCACGCAGGTCTTCGTCCAGCCGGCGTCTGCGAAACCTGTTGCGCAGTGCGACGGCTACAGCTTTTTTTGCATTGTCCTGACCAACGATATATTTGTCCAACTCCGCCACGATTTGTTTTGGAGTAAGCTCAATTTTTTCTTTCAAATTGCACCTCATTGAGATTTATTATTTAGTGTTTTGTATTGATTATTTTTTGTGTATTGGAGCGATGCCCAAGTTTGGTGAGGGCACTGCGCTGTAATAACCAATACTGCTGCTAAACTACATCTCGTCCGTTGTTATTTCATGGTTAGTATAAATGCATATATCAGCCGCAATTTCCATAGCTTTGCGCACGATCTCTATAGGCGGCATATCAGTATTTCGTATAAGGGCTTTTGCGGCGGCGGTGGCATATGCTCCGCCCGACCCAATCGCCACGACTCCTTCGTCGGGTTCAATCACCTCGCCATTACCCGATATCACCAGCAGATACTCCTGGTTTGCGACAATCATCATCGCTTCCAGTCTGCGAAGGATTCGGTCCGTGCGCCATTCTTTTGCGAATTCGATTACTGCGCGTTTTAGGTTGCCATGAGCCTCTCGCAGTTTGGACTCGAATTTATCCGCAAGAGTCTGCGCATCTGCAACCGACCCGGCAAACCCCATCAACACCTTGTCGTCGTACAGCCTGCGGATCTTCCGAGCTTTTGCTTTCATGATCGTGTTTTCAAGCGTCACCTGGCCGTCCGCGCCTATGGCGACTTTGTTGTCTTTTTTAACGGCAATAACCGTGGTTGCATGCATTTCCGGCATATATTATTTCTCCATATGTTCGTTTCCGAGCGCGGCTCTCGGGTGAGCGCGGTCATAGACTTCTTTCAATCGTTCCCTGGAAACGTGAGTGTAAATCTGGGTAGTGGTCACGTTTTCGTGTCCCAAAAGTTCCTGCACACTGCGCAGGTCGGCTCCATGGTCCATCATATGCGTCGCGAAGCTGTGTCTCAGACTATGCGGACTGATTGAAAGCGAGTCGCTTATTCTTTCGACATACTTGTCCAATATCCTTCGGACCGATGACGCCGCCAGTTTCGTCCCCCGATAACCGAGAAACAGCGCATCGGTAGTTTTTTTACTTTTTGCTGCGAGCTTTGGCCTGCCGTGCTCGATATATTGCCCGAGCGCATCGAGTGCCGCGGATCCGATCAAGACCACACGTTCTTTATTACGTTTTCCGATCACATTAAGTTCGTCCGTATCGGCAGAAATATTTGTGACTTCAAGACCGAGCAGTTCGCTCAGGCGCATGCCTGTCGAGTAGAGTGTCTCCAGAATCGCTTTGTCCCTGAGTCCTTCCGGTGTGGTGAGATCGGGTGCTCGCATCAGCGCTTCCATCTGCTCTTCGCGCATAATCTTGGGCAGCGGACGCGATTGTTTCGGCGCTCTGACACCATCAGTGGGGGCATTTTCAAGAATCTCACGCTCGACAAGATATTTGAAGAATGCCCTAAGTGCTGCGAGCCTTCTTGCAACGGAGCTTTTTGCATGCCCCGTCTTTTGCAAGTGAACGAGATATCTTCTGACCAAAATCTGATCCATATGCGCATCTGATTCAGTGGCAAAGTGCAAAAAGTCCAGCACATCCGACGAGTATGCCGCCAGAGTATGCTCACTTGCCCGCCCAACCAGGCGCATATGTTCGATAAATGCATCCAGATTTTTTTCCATTTCAAGCGATTGTAACATGTTGGCCTACCTGTATGGAATACCTAAATATGGGAGAGCGCTTTCCCGATAACATAGAGGGGGCTGGGACAGCGATGAATGAAAAAGGTTATGAAATTCGCCTGAGAAACGCCGAAGGTATTCCTATATTGCATCTTGCCGGGGACATCACCAAATCGGCGCTCAAGGCGGTAAAAGCCACGCTGGAACATTTGGCCTCTGCCGGTCACTACAACATCGTGCTCAACATCGAGCGTGCTCACATGGCCAATGTGCGCTTTCTGACAGGGCTGAGCGGTGCGGTTCGCAATATCCGTTCGCACTATGGTGCGGTGGACCTTATAGTCTCGCCCGACGCAAAGCAGCAAATGCCCATCACCGGCCAAATCTCTCGGTTGTTCAGACTCTGTGCGTCCGAGAGCCAGGCTATCTCACGAATCAAGAGGCTGACCAGGCATCCCGATGTTGTAAACCAGGCAAATGCCCGAATTTGGAGAAATCATGATTAACCCGTCTAAAAGCAAGCTCAAGGTTATTAAGATACTCGATCCGCTTATGTGCGTGCGATGCGATAACGCCTACATAGCCGACGTGGTAATGAAGGAAGGCACGCGCAAGAAGATGTTTTACTGCTCCCGCCGCGACTGCGACAACTGGTGCTCAAAAACGGCATCCAGCATCGACGAGGATGAACTCGATCAGGCAGCCTGAAAATTGTGCAGGCGCTTTGTTTATTTGTCCGCCGTGGTTTTGACGATTGTCTGCTGCGGTGTGTAGCTTGGCAGAATCAGTTTGTACATCCGGTCCATCTGTTTGGTGTCCATGTCCATCTCTCTGAACCATATGGTGATAAACTGCGGGTCCTGCTTATCAACAACAGTATACATCTGCATCCATGCATCGCCCCTTGTAATTCCGATCCGGTCAAACATCGGCTGCGCAATTTTCCACTGTGCGGATGTCAGCATCTGCCCAAAAAGCCCATGATCTCCTGCCAATACATTTCGCATCTGCTGGTTCAGCGATGCATATAGTCTCAGCCAGGTAAGATTGTCGTCCAGTTTTCTGAGCATTTTGCTGTATGTGCCCATTATTCCGATCACAGGGTCCTGCTTGATTGATTCCTCAGCCTGATAATAATCGAGGTTTGCGATCTGGGCGATGTCATTCAGGCTCAGATATCCATTAGCCCTTGTGTTGTTGCTCCAGGTCTCGACCCATTCTTCCGGGATTTGAGTGAGCCGCATCTTTGCCCACTTTCTATACCTGAACTCGATAATGGATTCGGGTTTGTCCCAGTTGTAGTTGAACGTAGTGCATAGTGAGTTCAGCAGATCATCCAGTTTGACTTTGCTGTCACTGACAGACAGATTCGCATAAGGAATGCTCAGCCAGCAGTCCGATACAATAGATATTCCCGAAGCGTCGAAAAGGGCTTTTTGAAATGATGCGATCTTTTCGGCAAGCGCGAGCATCGGGTTGGCATCCGGCTTCGGCTGCTCAATTTCCAACTTGAACACCTGCTCCAAAAATGGCGAGCTTTCATGCTCTATCAACGGTTCACTGGGATATAAGGATTCTTCCAGTTTGTTATTTTCCTCAGATCGAGCCTCATATGCCGTTTCCCATTTTGTATTTTCTTCAGAATCATCGACTCCGCTGGTATCCCTACCTTCATTTATACGTATGTTGTCCAGGCTGATCAGTTTATTTACCTCCGAGCCTAAATACCGAAGACCGTTGATCTCAAAATCGCTATTTACATAGGTGAATTTGTTTCTATATAGGTGCCAATATCCCGTGTCACTGCTGGCGCCGCCCCAGTGGAGGTTCGGGGTGAACATACCGGCATCCATCCTCATATACACTATGTCGAAATCATCATACGGCTGGACTGCTTTAGGCCCATATCCTGTCGGGTTTTGTGTCTTCTCTCCGACATATCCGATTCTTTGGAGGTGTTTCCAAAACTCGTTTCCCGCGTTGTAAAAGAGACTTTTTGTTTCCGGGCTGACATCGCTTGCTCGTATGCGAAAGTTCCTGCCTGTTAAGAACCGTTCTTTTGTCTCGGGGACTTCTTCAAACAGGGCATGAATCGCCTGCAGTGAGCCGAGCATAACCTGCTCATATATCTGTGGGTCAGTCTCACGAAGCGAGATCTGTTCAGCCGTCGATATATCGCCATATTTATCAATGGCATCGGTCCATTGCTGCCGTCTTTTCTGCCATAACTGTTCCTGTTTTTTGTAAGCCTCGCTCATCATTTCATCGGCCTGTTTGGCGGCTTTGGTATTGACCTTCAATCTGTATATCATGAGATCGTCGTCGGACCGGCTCCAGCGGAATTTCATCGCACGCGCCATAGAGTCCATCAGGTCACAAAGCGGCACATCCTTAACGAATATATTCATCTTTCGGCTGCGCACCGGCCAGTCCGATTTGCGCGCACCGGCAAAGAGATTGACTCCGGTCATCTCACGCAGGTCTTCAACAATAGATTGCACAGTCTTTAGCTCTGCTTCATAGCTGACAGTCTGTGAGAGGCGAGTGTCTGTCTGCGCATACATTTTAGCAGTGATTTTCCCGTCTGGATTGGGGTCTGTAATAATTGCTCTTTCGCTTGCAGGCGAAGCGCCATTTGTTGATATGAAAAGCATAATACAGATAAATACAAGCAACATTGACCGCATCGATATTCTCCTTGGTTGTATATTGGGTAAGTAATGCTTACCTCTTTCGAAAATGCGGAGCATTTTCGTTCCCTTCGTGGCGAACACAACAACGCTGTGGAGCAATCGCGAGAGTGTTCACGCCACGATTCCTATAACTATAGACGCGCGGTTTTGCAATATTGTTTATTTCCAATAGACATATTCGCGTGCATTCATAACTAATTCGTGTGGATCAAGGCTGTCTTTTGAGCAGCCTCATGCTGTTCGCGATCACCAGCAGAGCGCTTCCCTCATGTCCCAACACACCTGCTGCAAGGCTGATCTTATGCCAGAGAGCACCTGTAATCAGAAGCACGATGACCGCTAGAGCGATAGTGACATTCTGGCGTATTACACGTCCGGCTTTTCGGCTAAGAGCGACGGCGTATGGCAGCATCACTATATCATCCGCCATAAGCGCCACATCCGCGGCCTCTATTGCAGCGTGACTTCCAGCTCCGCCCATCGCAACCCCCACGTCTGCTGCGGCAAGAGCCGGAGCATCGTTTATGCCGTCGCCGACCATTGCCACCCTGTCGCGCTTTGTGCTCAGTGATCGGATCATGGCAAGCTTGTCTTCAGGCAGAAGCTGCGCGTGATATTCGTCTATTCCAAGGCTCTGCGCCACACGTGCCGCCGTGCGTGGGTTGTCGCCTGTGAGCATCACGGTCCGGTCGACCCCGATTCGTTTGAGTGCAGATATCGCGGGCGCGCCGCTCGGCCTGATAGTATCGGACGCTGCAATCGCTCCCCACAACTGCGTCTCATCGCTCAGATAGACCACAGTCTTTCCCGACTCGGCAAGATCAACAATCGGGCCGCTGTCGGGTATGGCGATGCCTAGTTCTTCCATAAGCCTGCGGCTGCCGATATAGTACAGGCTGCCGTTTACGACCGCGCGCGCTCCCTTGCCCGGATACGCTTCGAAGAATGAGACCGCCCGCTCCGGCAGGTTCGATTCGTGAAATTTTGCTATGATCGAGTCGGCCAGTGGGTGCTCCGACCTGGATTCGATAGCTGCAGCAATCGAGAGCACATCATCGACATCATGGCCGTTTGCAGGCAATATATCGGTCACGGACGGCTTGCCGATGGTGAGCGTGCCCGTTTTATCGAACGCTATTATGTTGACGTCACCAAGCATCTCAAGGTGTGCACCACCCTTTATAAGCGCGCCCGAGCGAGCCGCGTTACCTATGGCCGCAACAATCGCCACTGGGGTTGATATTACCAGCGCGCACGGGCATGATACGATGAGCAGTGTGAGAGCCCGTGTGACCCAGCTTCTGTAATCACCGCCGATGACAAGCGTTCCGCCTATTCCGACAAGTGCCGCCAGAGCGATCACCACCGGTGTGTATATCTGCCCGAATTTCTCGCTGAATCTCTGAGACGGAGCCTTTTGAGCCTGAGCTTCTTCGACGAGGTGGACGATCCGTGCCAGGGTATTGTCTTCCGAACGGGTGGTAGTCCTGACCTCTATTGCCCCTCTGCCGTTTATCGATCCGGCATATACCTGGTCGCCTTTTGCCTTTGCCGCCGGGACAGATTCACCTGTGATAGGTGATTCGTTTACAGCCGTCTCGCCTTCGAGCACGGTTCCGTCCACGGGGATTTTGTCTCCGGGCTTGATGATGACTATATCGCCTATCTCGATATCATGCAGATGCATCTCCTTGATATGGCCATCTCGCTTTACCATCGCTTGTGTAGGAAATGCCTCGATCAGCGATTTAATCGACCTGCGGGTCCTATCGACCGTATGAGCTTCCAGTGTGGAGCCGAGTGAGAAGAGGAACACGACAGCCGCCGCTTCCGAATAATCGCCAAGAGCGATTGCACCAACAGCCGCAGCACTCATGAGGAAATTCGTGTCCAGCACGAAACTCTTTGCGCTCAGAATACCGGTCCTGGCGGGGTATATCCCACCGGCGATGGCGGAGGCTATGAAAAATGCCGGGACCATATTATGCCCAACTTTTGCGAATGTGAGGACAAGCCCAACAGCAAGCAGCATGCCTGATATAATTGTCATGGCAGCGCGCATGCTTCGCAGTGTTATTGCCTTGGGTGCGGGTGCGCCTGGTGCCGCTTCGATCTCGTAGCCAAAATCGTGAATTTTCTTTCGGATCGCGTCTATCCCTACAACATCCGGCTCGAACTCGACAATCAACATAGAGGTCGCATAGTTGAGAGACGCCCATGCCACACCGTGCATCTTGCGTATGGTGGTTTCGAGCTTGAGGGAACAGTCCGGGCAGTCCAGACCCACGATACGGAGTCTTTCGTGCGAATAATGCTCTTTGACCGTGACCCCCAGCGTTATAGCACGTTCCTTGATATCTTCAAATGTGACGAGGTTTTTGTCGTAAGTGAGGCGTACGGTCTGACCCCTGGTGTCTATCGTGACATCATCCACACCGTCCATCTCGTCCAGAGCCTGCTGCAGGCGAGAGATGCACAGTTCGCAGTCTTCATAATAGTTTGGCCAGACGACCGGTATCTCGAGCGTCTGAGTTTCCAATCAGATATCCACCACAATTGCGTCTATGTCCGAGTCCGGCACGTTTGCACTGGACTCGGCTAGGGATTTCAGGTGAGAAGTAATCGAGTTTGCGGCGAACTGGAGAGCCTGCTCCCTCGTGTGCGCTTCCGCATGTATTTCGGGCACAGCCGGTATCTTCACCGATACCCATCCCTGATTATCGGTAGTCACTTCCACTTTATATCGTCTAATCATTCTTTTCCTCTGCCGAAATTCTTGCTTTTCCCATAAGCCCTGACGGCCTCGGGTTAGCGTCGATAAAGTTTGCCATAGAGTTTGTTACCTTGATCGAGAGAATGTTTCGTCCTCCGGTCACAAGGCCGGTAATATCGGCTTCCCATGGCTGCCACAGCCGCACGTCCGCGCATTTGCCGTTCACCGATATCTCGGCCATATCCCTCACATCATCAATCGAGACTATTATGCGCCTGTCCTTCGCCTGGCGCGGGAGTTTAAAGCTGTGCGTATAAACTGCTGTGCCCGAGTAATACGGATAGCCGAACTCTGTCCACGAACCGCTCTGTGCGGCTCCGGCAGGGGCTATAATAGTCTTAGACTCACGATCGCATGCAAAATTGCCTAAAAGCACGGGTGCGGAATTCAACACCAGCGGCTGGCCTGCCCATGGTGAGTGGTTTATCTCGATCTTGACGGTGTTTTCCCCATACACAACCGCCTCAGTGATATCGAGAGTCTTGAACCCATAATCGAGATATGTGCCGAACTCCGGCTTGTCCCATATCTTATTGTTTACGTGCACAATTATGCACATCCTACCCATCAGGGATGCACGGTATTCAACATCGTCGAGCATGAGCATGATACGTTGGGGTATATGTTCGCACTCAAACTGAGCAGTGTATGAATACGATGTACCGCCGCCCATTGGTGTGACCTTGAAATCCATGTCATCGAGTATCAGGGCATTTGGCTGCTGTGGCTCGAATATCCATTCGTCCGGCAGCACCAGCAGTTCGGTTCTTTCGGCGGCATGCACGGGCTTGAACTGAGGCTCGACTTTAGGGTCCACAATATACAGTGCGGAGCCATAAGGCGGAAAATCGCGCTCGGTGCACAGCCTGCCATCTTTTCTTTCGACATTGGATGCGGGTGATATATCTCCCGTCTCCAGGTTCCACTCCTGAATGTCACCCATAGTTTCCATGCTGATGATGCACTCAGCGTTGCTGTCAGATGTGTTGATGACGAAGTATGCTTGCTTGCCGTCTATCTCGCGGTGTATATACCTGACGTCCGTCATCAGCTTTCCGCTTGGCGAGAAGATTTTTACGTCTGGTTTGACTGCTTCTCGAAGAGCATTGTCCAGAGCGCGGGTAAGACTTTCTCTATCAACTGTCCCGGCCAGAACGGGGATCACTTTGCCGTCTCCGGACAAAATCTCGGCCTGCTCGCGAAGATGATCCGGGTCGGGGTCTTTGTGGGTCATCGGAGGCAGAATCCACTTGCCGCCTGTCCGAATGAACTCGCGCACATTGTCACCTGCCGAGGTCTCGGTTATGGATATAGGTGCGATAAGGGCTTCATACTCCTCGTTGTTGATGACAATCTTACCGCCATCTATATGAGCCGATGCAATCGCCTGCTCAGGCAGCACATCGTAGTCATAATGGAGCCTGGGAAGGATACTTGCGCACAAGTCGAACGAATCGCTGAGAATGCGGTCCTTTTCGCCTTCAGTGCCGACAATATGCCTGCCCCAAAACTCTTTATGTGGATAAAACAGAGCAACCTTGGCGACATGTCTGCCCTGGCGTATTACATATGAGAGCCTGCCTATATAATCGGCGAACTGCCTATAATGCTGCCAACTCGGCATATGGTTTTCAGAGGGTGGGGCATCGGTCTTTCTGAACCCCTCGATGCTGTAAAAGAGCGCATGCGGGCAGAGCATATTGATCCCGAGGCAATATTGCCAGTCAGCTATCCATTTCATCTTTGCTGGGGTGAGCCCCCAACCGGCGCAGCCGTATGTCTCGCTGAGTACGGCTTCTTTGCCGGCCCAATGTCCAAGCGAGGATATGAGTTTCTCACCCTGCATGTTCGTGAGCTGCCTGGGCAGGTTGTCCCAGCCGTATGGGGTCTCAGTCACCTCACCGAGGTGGTCTATGCCGGGTATGTCCATTGTTGCAAGTGAAGAGACAATATCCGCCTGAAAATCCGTGTTTATATACAAACCCTCTTCAAAGAGAGCATGGCCGGTGAACTTGAGATCGTGCTCAGCGCACCATTTCTTATACGGCTCGAAGAACGCCTTAAGGTATAAATCCTCGACACTCTGCCAAAACGCCCGGCGCACGTTTGCGGTGTTTTCGTCTATACCAAAGAACATATGCGGCAAAAACTGCTCCGCACTCATATCCAGGCGAGTCTTCATTTCGCTCTCGATCAGGTCGTCCCAGACAACTACACGCGTGTGTAGCCTCTGCGTATACCAGTTTGCATGGTGCCATGGCAAAAGTGTGGGTTCGTCCGTAAAGACGCCTTTGATTGTCTTGCCGAAGTGCTCTCCGACAGCTTTCACATACGGATCGAACGTGTAATCCAGAAAGAATCGCATGGCCTCGGGGTTGAGATAATCGACGCCGTAGACTATATCGTTCGCATCTTCAAGCACGCATTTCGAGTAGACTCCAACGCTCCAGTCACCTCTGGGAGCTTTCCAGACCAGTTGATTGTCGGATATGTTCGATATAAGGTCGACCTTATCGCCGTTGGGTTTATTACATGGATATGCATATGCGGCAATGACCTCGCCGGAAGGCAGTTCTATGGCCACATTTTCGCCTGAGGATGCGTTGCGCTCGGTCAGATCGATATACTTCGACCGATATTCCTTCACGCCGCTCACTTTAAGGTTGCCAATCCCACTCGGGAAGCCGTTCTCATCATAGAGCCAGACTTCCATTTCGAGTTCTTCGGCGGTCTTCACGGTGCACTTGACGCACTCCATCCACTCGCGCGAAAGATATTCCGTCTCCAGGCCGAACCTGGCGTGTATGAAGAAGCCGCCCAGCCCTTTTGAGTGAAAATCGCGGATTTGAGAAACGATTTCCTCTCTTCTGAGTTTCGAGTTCCAAAACCAGAATGGCATCGGCCTGTATTTGCTCGGTGGGTTTTTGAATATCTCGCTGGATAACATACGGTCATTTTACTGCAGCCTCAGGCATCAATGCAATATAAAATGCACACAGGTATGCTCGGCGTGTAGGGATGAAGCATTTGCCGTTCAATATGGGATTGGTCAACAACTTCTGTCGCAAATGCTTCGTCCGGCAATACATTACAGATCAGATATTGGCGGGTAATTGTTGTTATCGTCCCGCACGTCCTGTTACAATATTATAGGTATGTATCAAATGACCAAACTCCCTAGACTCGATAGAAAACTGATCGAGGAAAACACAGTCGACTATTACCGCACCGCCGGTGGCACTCGGCCTGACCTGCGTGTGGTCGATATTGACGGCAATAAAGTAGCTGTCAAGGATTTCAAGGGCAGCGACTTTCTGTTTCGCAAAATAGTTGGGCCGATATTGATCCGACGTGAGTTCGGCGCCATGCGTAATTTGCTTGGTGTCGAGGGCATTCCTCAGCTTGTAGGACGGATGGACAAATATTCCCTCGCCATGGAGCATATTTCAGGAACCAGCCTCGAACATGTCTCTCAGGGAGTCCTCACAAATGAGTTCTATGCCGAGCTTGTCGAGGTGGTTAACAATATGCACTCACGAGGCATAGCCCACTGCGACCTGCGCAGCCGCGGCAACGTAATGCTTGGTGACGACGGCAGGCCGTATGTAGTCGATTTTGCCGCATGTGTGTACAGAGGCCGCGGTATCAATCCATTTACCAGATGGCTGTTCAATCAGTTCGTTTTGGCCGACAACAATGCCGTGCTGCGCATAAAACAGCGCTTATCGCCCGAATTGCTTACTGACAAAGACAAAGCCGATCTGGCTATCCCGCTTCCATTTGAAGTGCCTGCGCGCATAGTCGGAGAGAGCATACGTAAGCTCACCCGCAAGCTCCTCACTGGTCGAAAACCGCAAAACTCGTAAACAAGCTGCAATACCACGGATACGTTACGTTAATTCCCGCTTAACACTCTCGAAATAACCCAACCGTATACTCTAATTAAGCAATGGTTAGGGTTCTAACCACTAACTTCTTACTTCTAACGTATAGATTGGAGGAGACTGACAAATGAGGACAAGAGGATTGCGGAGGTATCTGACTGCGGGGATGTGCCTATTGTTGATGGCCGGATGTGCGGCTTATGCTCAGGAGGGCTTATCGACAAATGTTGATCTTGCTTATGTTAGCAAATACGTGTGGCGTGGAACCGTTCCGAACCCCGATCCGGCGTTTCAGCCGTCCATCACCATTTCAAATCCCAGCGGTTTGAGTTTTAATTTCTGGGCCAGTATGGACACTACCAACATAAGCGGCAATTCAGGGAATTTCACCGAGGAAGACTACACGCTCACTTATGCATGGAAATCGATGTCAGCGGGATACATATATTATGCTTTCCCAAACACGACATACCCAAGCACCCAGGAACTGTTCTTCAACACCCCTCTTGGGAGCAAGCTGCCGATTTCGCTTGCTTTGAACTACGATTTTGACGAGGCAAAGGGTCTCTATGGCGCGCTGAGCACGAGCTATGACTATGCAATGAAGGGCGGCAACTCCATGAGTCTTTCTGCCAAACTCGGTTTTGCATCGTCGGGCTACAATGACTTTTATTTCTATGGCGCCGACAAGACTGGTTTGGTAGACCTTGTTTTGGGTGTCAGCATGCCTTTTGAGAGCGGCAAGATGAAGATCACGCCTTCTGTGACCTATTCTACCGTAGTCAACAGCGACCTGAAAGACGCTCTCTCCGCTAATGGTGTCGATGAGAACAATTTCATAGCCGGGCTGACAATATCTTCTGCATTTTAAAAAAGTCAGTCTTGTGGGCCGTGCGATATTGCCGGCCCATAGACACTATTGAGGAGAAACATGTGTAGAGTCAGGTTGTATGCAATTATTATTCTGCTATGTATGGCAATATCGATGGTCTCGTGTGTAGTAGCGATGGCAGATGTTGACGGCTCCAAAACAGGGACCGCCCAAGACGTAATCGACGCAACGGGCGGTGCTCCCAGCGCCGACGATCTGAAGACTGCCACAACATCTGAACCTTTTGCGTCAAAACTCGCAGATGTTGTGGGACAAAACAAGGTCGCTATTAACTTTACCTGGACGCTGGTGGCCGGTTTTCTGGTTATGTTCATGCAGGCAGGATTCGCGCTGGTAGAGACTGGTTTTACGAGAGCCAAAAATGCCGCGCATACTATGTTTATGAACTTTGCGGTGTATGCGATAGGTATAATAGGGTTCTTTGTATGCGGTTTTGCATTTATGTATGGCAATGCTGGTCCGATAGGTAATCTTGGTGGAAGTCCCGCACTGACCGCAGGCCACGAACTTACTATTCACGGCTGGGGCATAATCGGGACCGCTGGTTTCTTTTTGACGGGTAGTTATTATGACTTGGCTGTGGCGGCTTTGTTCTTGTTCCAGATGGTCTTTATGGACACGGCCTGCACCATTCCGACCGGAGCTTTGGCCGAACGATGGAAATTGAGATCATTTCTTGCCTACGGTTTCTTTATGTCGATGATACTTTACCCGCTATATGGAAACTGGGCATGGGGCGGCGGCTGGCTGATGAAGCTTGGCTACTGTGATTTTGCAGGCTCGGGTGTCGTCCATGCGGTCGGCGGACTCTGTGGACTTGCAGGTGCCATTGTGCTCGGTCCGAGGATCGGTAAGTTTAACAGAGACGGCAGTGCGAATGCCATACCGGGCCATCACATTCCGATGGCTATTCTCGGCACACTCATTCTGGCTTTTGGCTGGTTCGGTTTCAACCCCGGCAGCACACTCGGTGCATCGGGTGGTAACAACCTGAGGTTCGCGATGGTCGCCACCAACACAATGCTTGCATCTGCTTTTGGCTTGGCAACTGCCGTGATCTATATGCTTTTCAAGTGCGGCAAGCCCGACCCGACAATGGGTGCGAACGGCATGCTGGCCGGACTGGTCGCGATTACTGCTCCGTGTGCATTTGTCAATTGTGTGGATTCCTGTATTATAGGTGGACTCGCAGGTATTCTGGTGTGCTTAAGTGTAGCGTTTATCGACAAGATTCATGTGGACGATCCGGTTGGTGCTGTTTCGGTGCACGGTGCTTGTGGTCTGTTCGGCGTCATCAGTGTCGGTCTATTTGCGGATGGCACTTTCAACGGCATTACCGGTCTTTTCCATGGTGGCGGAATGCACCAACTGACTGTTCAACTAATTGCGGTAGCCACGCTTCTTGTATGGGCATTCGGGTTTAGTTTCATATACTTCAAGATTATGAACTATATTGTTCCGATGCGCGTAAGCAAGGAGGACGAGCTTGCCGGCCTGGATATGCCTGAGACCGGAGTGTTGGCATATCCTGAATTCGAGATGAGGTAAGAGAGGGTATTGATATGACAAAAATCGAAGCGATAATAAGACCGAACAAACTTGACGAGGTAAAGGCTGCTCTTGACGATTTGGGGCTGATGGGTGTCACTGTATCCCATGTTATGGGCAGTGGCAAGCAGAGAGGCCGGACCCAGCACTATCGCGGCCAGGAATATGTGGTCAGTCTGCTGGACAAGGTCAAGATCGAGACTGTTGTGATGGACGATATGGCCGATGACGTAATGAAGGCCATAGCGGATGCGGCTGGAACCGGTGAGATCGGTGACGGCAAGATATTCGTATACAAAGTCGACAATGCAATGCGAATACGAACTCGTGAAATGGGTGAAGCAGCAGTGCGATAGACGCTGTGTATACAGTTGGCCGGAATATTATATTATGCAAGGCTCATGCTCTATAGCGTGAGCCTTTCTAATTTTATATTTAGTATTTTGTATTGATTATTTAACCGATTGAAATGCTACAAACGTTTATGTTTTATGCATTCTGATCAAACACAGTCATTCCGAGCGAATTTGAAGAATCTGCTGTAAACCGGACGTTGTAAAGAGAGTATTCTTGTTTCCCAAGGTTTGTCAACGTATACTTTTAGATAGAGTAACGAGTATAATTGTGGCAGGGATTCAGTGGAAAACAGGTTGACTATAAGTGATTCGGCTCATGCCCGTGCTGAGGAATTTCTCAAGATAAGCGGCCAGTTCAGGCTGGGTGAGCTTGTGACCGAGTCATCTCATCCGATCACCGCGCACCTGAGCGAAGTGGCTCAAAACGACATTGCATCTGCACTCGATCTGCTCTTCCAGGTTGATGATGATGTAGTCGCGAAGTACCGCCAGGGGGCGCAGTCCGGCCGCTCGTATGAGATAGCTGATGTAGTAACGAATGCACTGCGCGCAGGCGGACGTATCTTCTTCACAGGCTGCGGCGCTACAGGCAGGCTGAGTATATTGCTGGACTCTATCTGGCGTGACTTCTGGCAAGGCAGGGATTCACAGTGGCGTGACCGCACGATCAGCCTCATGGCGGGCGGCGACTTCGCCCTGATAAAGTCTGTGGAGGGTTTCGAGGACATCACGGAGTTCGGCAGGCGTCAGATTGCGGATGTCGGAGTGGGAAAGAATGATGTCGTTTTTGCCATTACCGAGGGCGGCGAGACCTCATGGGTCATCGGCACTGCCTGGCAGGCTCTGGAAAGCGGCGCAAAGGTCTATTTCGTATATAACAACCCCGATGAACTCCTGCGAAAGCATGTCGAGCGTTCGCGCGAGATCATAGACGATCCCCGGATTGAAAAGATCAATCTTACGACCGGTCCGATGGCTATCACAGGTTCGACCCGCATGCAGGCGACAACTATTCAATTATGCGTCCTGCTCACCATCCTTGAGATAGTAGTGCGCAACTTACAGGGTTTGGGCGATGGGACAATTCCCCAGCAGTTTCTGGAATCACTGGAGAAAATGCACAAAGCCCTCCGCTCCGAGCATTTTCTTCATCAGCTTGCAAATTTGGTCGAGATGGAAGAATCGGTATATCGCGCAGGCGGCAAGGTGAATTACTTCGCCGATAATCTGGCGATAGATGTCCTTACGGATACCACCGAGCGCTCACCCACCTTCTGCATTCCGCCGTTCAAAAAGTGGGACGACTCCGATGCATCCGACTCATGGGCATTTCTGTTCACTCCGGCCATGACCACTGGGGACGCCTGGCATAGACTCCTAAAGCGCACTCCCCGCGCGGTGGAGTGGTCTGAGGATCAGGTGCGTGAAATGGTTGGAGATGAGGATTGTGCGCACCGGTATGAGGTCATCAAGCGCATATCACTAAGCGAGATTTACAGGTTCAGGATAGGTCAGGACGGCATAGATTTGCGTCCTCTAGGTCCCGGCGATGCAGCCGTATTTGTCCTGGACGACGGCGATGAGTCTTTTCAGTCGGTAGCCGAGTCGGGTATCAGGATAGGCCGCATTTGCGCATGCGAGTGTTCTGCATGCATGCCGTCAGTCAAGTTGCCCTCGATAGGTAATGAGTTCCTGCTTAAGGGGATAAAAAGGGTTGGAGTGAAGATGCTGCTAAATGCGCTCTCGACGTGCATAATGGTCCGTCTTGGGCGTGTGATGGGCAATTGTATGATCTATGTAGTTCCGTCCAACCTGAAACTGATCGACCGCGCGGTCCGATATGTCTCCAATCTTACAGGCATGGATTATGATGACGCCTGCCGTCTGGTCTTTGATGTGATCGAGTATGTCGAGCCGCGAATGAAGAACGATATTGCTTACCCACCAGTAGTCGGCATGTCCGTTATCCGGGCAAGAGAGCATGTCGGCAATCAAGAAGCTGAGGAGATATTAAGCCGGCTGAATTGTTGAGTTTCAGGTGCTGTCCATAAGCCGGTGCAGCACCTGAAATGCGACCGGGCTTTATTTAGACGCAAATGTATTACACCACGCCTGATTGTTAGAAAATATGATCTCTATATCACCGCAGGCATTACAGCTCATGGACTGATTATACAGGCAGTTTTCTATATGGCACGCACCTACCGACGCTTGTCCCTGGTGTTTTGTGCGCTGCTGAGAGGCCATAAATGTCTCGCATACAGGCTCATTGCTGCCGATCAATATCCCACGGGCGCAGCACTCACTGTCTTTGTTATAAAAACACTGGCTTACGTCACACTTTCTGACTTCGGGAACCATAACCGGACCTCCTCAAGTAGTTGATCTCCATTAGGGATACCCTGAAAACGGTGAGTGTATGGCGTGGATGCTTATTGAGGAGGATTTTGACGATCTACGAGGTGTGCATAATCGGAGAATTCAATATCATGAAAACACGAAGAGAGGAAACCAGAAAAAAGATCTCGTGATTCCATCTTTTCGTGTTTTCGTGATAAAGATGAGAAGTTATCAAGCAAATTTCCCGACTCGTTCGGTCACTTCTCCCTGGAACCTGCTTATGAATCCTTTCAGATACTCGTTGACATCCAGCGAGTCATCTTCGATAAGCGGTGTGAGGTCCATTGCAAAGTTGAGCAGTGCGCAAGCGTCTGTGCCGTGCGATGCAAAATAGGTGGCATGAGCGCGCCTGCGTCCGAGTGTAGCCAGGTCATATCTCTTGCCGCCGCAGATCTGTGAGTCATGCACACCCAGCACAGCGGATGCAATGTTCTCATGGGCTTCCACGTTGAGAGGAATCTTGTCTTCGTCACTCATCCAGTCCAGGTCGCGCCACACTTCGCAGCCAAGAAGCTTTTTGGGTCTTGCGTCTTTTGGCAGCGCGCGGATTGCCCTGACGATATGCATAGTCGTGGCCACATGAGTGTCATGCTTGTCGCCGAGGTTGTGAGTATATACGACTTCCGGCTTTGCAAGTTCAAAGATCTTCTTAAGGTCATCGACCACGTTCTGGTTTTTGGAATCCTTCACCTCAGCACTGCTATAATCCAGCAGAGCCTGTGCGCTATATTCACCGACAAACGCGGCTTTTTTCTGTTCGAGGCGTCTGACAGTCTGCATCTGTTCGTCTGTGTAGTTTGCGTATAAGTCGTCTCTCGGACTGCCTGCGCCGTTTGTGACGACGACACCCATAAACCACTTATCGTCCTTGCCGAAGCATTCGAGCACACCGTGGAATGCCATAATCTCGATATCGTCCTGGTGCGCTGAGATTCCCATATGGGTTGTGCGCGCAACGGCTTCCTGTATGGGTTTGCCGTCCGGGACAAAAATCTCAGCTTTATCTTTATTGAGTTTCATAAAACCCCTCCTGATTGGTGTTACTTGTTAATTTTATGTCAACCCAGCGCTATCGGGCAAGAGATAACAGGAAAATTCATTACTGCCTTATTGAGGTTTTTAATGAAAGCGGTTAGACTAAGGGTTGATTGACTTCGAATATTTGAAAGGAACCATTCAGATCAAATGTCCAGCAATATACCCAGACCGGAGCACCCCAGACCCGACTTCGAGCGCAAGGCCTGGCAGTGCCTCAACGGCAAATGGCAGTTCGCAATCGACACGGCAAAGTGCGGCCTTGAAAAGAACTGGTCGAGCGGCGTTGATTTTCCGCTCGAGATCAATGTGCCGTTCTGTCCGGAGAGCAAACTCAGTGGAGTAGGCAACACGGATTTTCTCGGAGCAGTATGGTATAGGCGATTTTTCACCGTCGATAAAACACTGACTGGCCAACGGCTGCTTCTTCACTTCGGTGCAGTGGACTACGAGTCTCGCGTATGGGTCAACGGCAGTCAAGTTGCCGTTCATCGCGGCGGATGGACACCTTTTTATGCCGACATTACCGATGTAGTCAAACCAGGCGAGAACGAGGTTGTGGTATATGCAATTGATGACGAGCGTCCACACATGCAGCCTCTCGGCAAACAGTCGGATAGATTGGGTTCATACGGCTGCCTCTACACACGCACCACCGGCATATGGCAGAGCGTATGGCTTGAAGCCGTGCCAGAGTCGAGGATTTCTTACTTCGTCATTCTGCCGGATGCGCCAAATGGCCGCGCAGTGGTTAGTGTTGATGTGACCAAGCCGTACCCAGGACTTGGCGTAGAAGCAGTGGCTCTGGTTGATGGTAAGGCTGTGTCTTCAGCTAAGCTGTCGCAGGCCGGTCCAAGATGTTCGGTCACACTCGATATTCCCGATCCTGTGCTCTGGGAAGTGGGTAAGCCGTTCCTATATGATCTGCAGCTGCGTCTGACGGACGGGGACAAGATTGTTGACGAGGTGTCATCATATTTCGGATTGCGAGAGGTCCGTGTAGACGGCGACAAGATTCTCATAAACGGCAAGTCTGTTTTTCAGCGGCTGATTCTGGACCAAGGATTCTGGCCGGACGGAATATACACTGCTCCCACAGATGAGGACCTTAAAGCCGATATAGAGCGAAGCATGGCATGCGGATTCAATGGAGCCAGACTCCATCAGAAAGTGTTCGAGCCGCGTTCGCTGTATTGGGCGGACAAACTCGGCTATATCGTCTGGGGTGAGTTTGCCGACTGGGGCTGCTCGACTAAATTTCATGCCCAGGCTCGGGAAAACCTGCGTCGTGAGTGGCTTGATGCCGTGCTGCGTGATATTAATCATCCTTCGATTGTGGCATGGATGCCTCTGAATGAAGCACATTCTTCGGGTGACAGATATGAGCCTGCGTATTTTGTCGAGCTATATGACCTGACCAAGAAACTGGACCCCACTCGACCGTTCCTTGATACAAGCGGCTACACTCACTCAAAGACGGACATCTGGGACCTGCATGACTATGAACAGGACCCTGCCAAGTTCGGAGCCAAGTATGAGCCGTTTGCCAAGAATCCCGGCGACGATACGCTGCCCAAGTGCGATCCTGAGTTGGAACCCAAATATGAGGGTCAGCCGATGATCGTCAGTGAGTATGGCGGTATATGGTGGAACCCGGCTCAGACCGACGATGAGGCTTGGGGTTATGGCGAGCGTCCAAAAGGTGAGAAAGAGTTTATCGACAGGTTCAAGGGTCTGGCGGATGTGCTTTTGGATAATCCGCATATGGCAGGGCTATGTTACACCCAGCTCACGGATGTCGAGCAGGAAGTAAACGGCCTCTATACATATGACCGCAAGCCCAAGTTCCCGCCGGAGCTTTTCAAGAATGTTCTGGATCGCAAGGCTGCCATCGAGGACTAAATTGATTTGCAATACTGGTAATTCGTTCAGCGCTTGCATTTGTTTGCAAGAGGCATAATCTATGTGTAAGGGACAATTGAATATAGAAAAGTGAATAGACAACTTAATATTCAGCGCAATGTATGGCGCTCGATAATGGCAAACTCCGGGAAACCGGAGGACGCAAAGCTAAGGGCCTAACCGGCCTGCCCAGTGTCCAATATTGAGTTTTCATCTGCAATCATAGAAGATTGAATCTTGGGCATTCGAGGCCGCATGGTTGCCTGGTTGCCGAAGCGTCGAGCACTTCGTAGACATCGACAAGGGCAAAGTCCGAGTGATCGGGCGGCGCAAAGTCACAGGACTCGTTGTGACGCCGGAGATAGTAACTGTGAACCGCAGAATGTGGGTTCTCAGGTCCGGGCAGTGCGAGAGTCGGCTGGGCTGCCGAAAGTCTGGTATGGACGTAAGTTCGACGGGTTCGCCCGTCTTGCCTGCCGGTGTCGGAAAGGGGGTACTTGGCGGGGTATAGTTTGTGAGCTTGCCGGGACTAGACGTCAAGGCGGGCTATGGCGGATGGGTTGCGAGTCTACGTCCGCGATGGTCGGTTGAGGTGTCGGAGACGTCCCGGCCTTTCAGGAGTAGAAAAATGTAGTGCTTGGGCGGCGGAAGGACCGGCAGTGTTCGTCCGCCGCCGATTATTGTACCAGTTGGCCGTTGGCCGACTGCTAACTACCGACAGCAGACCATTATTAACGAGCCAAATGCAAAACTGAAAGGGTTCTAAATTTAGTCATTCTGAGCGACTGCGAAGAATCTGCTTTGAACCCAACGCCATAGAAAGTAGGTTCCGCTCTGCTGGAAACAACTGTGCAAAAAACTCCGGCAGAGGAGTTTTGCTCCGATTGTCAAAGGGTTATTAAGGAACAATCCAGCCATTATCGGAGTAATATAACCTGCCATGACAATCAGCAAAATCACAGCCGGAATAGATATCGGTTCGCTTTCCACCGATGCAGTCGTCCTCAAAGACGGCCGGATCTTATCATACTCCGTAATCCCCACGCTTTCGAGCAGTGAGAGTGCCGCGTCAAAGGCCTATGAGTCTGCACTCGAGCGCGCAGGCTTAACAGAGTTTGACATATCGCGCGTAGTAGCAACGGGCTACGGACGTTCGAGCACGGATATTGCCGATAAAGCCGTCACTGAGATAACCTGCCATGCCATCGGCGCAAGGAAATTATTTCCTGAGGCTATGAGTGTGATCGATATCGGCGGCCAGGACAGCAAGGTTATCCGCCTGACCGGAGACGGGCGGGTGGAGGACTTCGCGATGAACGACAAGTGCGCAGCCGGCACGGGCAGGTTTCTGGAGGTAATGGCTCGCGCTTTGGGTACGGAGCTGACCAGCCTCGGAGCGCTCTCGGAGTCGTCTGCTCAAGACGTACGGATATCGAGCACATGCACAGTCTTCGCCGAGTCCGAAGTCGTTGCGCTTGTAGCCAAGGGTCTGCCGAAGGAAGATATAATACGCGGGTTGCATATGTCCATCGCCGAGCGTATATACGGTATGGTCGTCCGTCTTAGGTGCGTAGCCCCATTTGTCATGACCGGTGGTGTCGCTAAGAATTCCGGTGTGGCTAGAGCCATAGAAACCAGACTTGACACCAAGCTCATTGTTCCTGACGAACCTCAGATCGTGGGCGCATTGGGAGCGGCTGTTATGGCTGCGAAGGAATAGACTTGCCGGACAGCCGCCATCAGACCGTCCGGCATAATGCACGTTTTACTTTCGCCTGCGCAAGATAAATCCACTCATGCCGATCAATCCGCATGTCAGAGCAAGCATTGACCCCGGCTCCGGTACGGCTGCGACGTCCGAGAAACCGTCTATCTCCCCACCGCTGAAGCCGGACACGCCCTCGACTTTGATATATTGAATCCAGTCAAGGCCGGACTCGGCAAGATCAAAGCCTGTGCCGCCCGCTGAGCCGTCATATAGTGCTATAGCTTCGGCAGCAGTCTTGCCTGCGAAATCGGATGCGGTCAGACTTGGGTCAACGGGTTTCGTATAATCCGATTCTGTGTCTGTCCAGCAGGCATTGTCGCTGTCCCAGAGATAGGCGTTTGTGGGAAATATGCTGTCTCCATATGGTCCGTCATCGTATGTGTACCAGTCGGTTCCGTCCTGGCTGACAGATATCTTCATATTCTCGGCGAATATACCGCCTGTGAGAGTATAGGTGTTCATATTGGTCGAGTCAGAAACGCTCCCACTGCCGACAAAAAATGAGTTGCCGAATACAAGGAAATCGATCCCGTATGGATTGAGCGGATCGTCCATTACCTGATGATCGAATTTGACCTCCACATACTGACCTGCGTTGATGGTCGTGATGAGCTTTTCTCCACTGGGTCCTTTATACCATGCCGGTTCCACCAGCTTCGTGCGGCGTATGCTGGACATTGATCCATTGGCGAATTTCGTAGCCGCCTGCCCGAGAACTGCGCTCGGATCATTATAAAGACTTGATCCGGTCAAGTCTGAAGAATAGCTCACAAGTTCAGCGGCATATGGACTGAACGCGAACGCTGCAGTGCTTATAGACAATAGCCATATGACTATTATTGAAGTGATTGTTTTTCTGATTGACATTGTCCTTTTCCTTTTTTGGGCAACTATATACTTGATGACTGTTGGGGTTGCTATATCTAGCATAAATACCGGTTTCTGAATAGCATGCAGGTGATATTTGCTTAACTGGCGAACATACTCTATACTGTAGTTGAGTCTGCCGACAATAACGGTAAGACTAAGGTATAGAGGAAACCACTCGTGAGCCAAATTGAAATGCAGTTCCAACGCAGGTATATACAGGCACGCTATGATGCAGCATTGCGGATATTTTCAGATGGTGCATCATTGGCTAATACTCTAGCTAGTCATTACAATAAATATGTTCGGCAGCCTGATGGAGCACTCTGGAAATTTGCAAACGACAATGATTTTAGATCAGTTGCATTTGCTCAGACCCAGACAGAATTTAATTGGGAACAACAAGATGATACAATGGCTTTTGCTAAAGAAGCACAACAAGTTTTTGATAATGTGTCTTCTGGCCTCGGAATCAGTTCTTATAATAGGCTAGGCTTAGTGCAAAATGTACTAGTTCCATATAAAGATTTCGAGCAGTGCAAGAATGCTATCATAGAGAATATATATAACAACAAACTAACCTCAAATCGGAATCCGCTAAAATGGAAGCCATCTGACGTTGGTATAACCTTAGACTTTAGGGATGAACATTGGTGTGGGCAAATAAGATTTGGCCCTTATAATGCCGGTGTTAATGCTCAATTCTTCGAGTTTCAGGACGCGCCAAGGCTACTGGCATTTGTCGATGGTTTTATATTCTGCTGTGATTTCTGGCGAGTACATCAATATAACCCTTCCGAAGTATCCAAATTCGCAAAAGAAGCGACCGAACTGACCACAAATGCAATACAGGACTTCATGGGTATACTCGGCGGGAGTCAAAAATGACGGCAGCGTGCCCAACATTAGATAATGTGCTTATGCCTAATATATATTCTCATGTGGAACAAGTAGATAAGGCACTTACTATACCCGTGCCAAATGAGCAGAATACAACAAACATATCAAAAATAGAAATTCCAAAACAGCCTCAATCAATTACCGGCAATGATAAAGCATATATACGGATTGCTACAATGACAATACAACGCGCAGTACTTACAGCTTTAGAAAACCCACGTTATTTATGGCGAACAACAGAAGGCATCGCGCGTGAGATTGATGCAACCACTAAAGAGGTATCAGAACAACTTTCGGAATTGAAAGACATGCTAGTTCAACCATCAAGACTATCTATTGACGGCAAAATGCTATACACGACGCGTGCCCATTTTAGGCGCAAAGCTCCTTTTTTGACGAAACTTGTTGGCGCGCTTACAAACAGGGTGGCATAAGTCTATGTGGTGGACTGCATTAATTGGCGGTTTTGGTGGTTTGCTTGCTGGACTAGTTAGTATATATGAAATGGGGCTACTTCCAAAGAACCAACGCCCTATTCGTGACTCGCTGTATTGGATTTCAGTATTGCTGATTGGGCCAATACTGGGAGGGGCATTAGCTGGAGTATATCAGGCTTCAGGAATGACGCTAAAGCCGCTTGTGGCACTTAACGTCGGAGTAACAGCACCACTAGTGCTTCGTTCATGGCTCAATATTCGCAAACAGCCGATTGATCCGGGCTTCGGAGCCTAATTACAATGCTAAAGAAAACCTCAAACAACCCAGTAGATCATAAATCTGACTCACCGCGAGAGGACTTCAAGCGGTTCGAGGACGCTATGAAGCACATCGTCAAGGCGTCACCTGTGAAAAAAGCGAAGCCCGATCACGGAAAGATAGCGTCGTAATACTCTTTGTATGACTCCGTAAGTTCATCATATGTGAGCCTTTTTCCGTCAACTGATTCCAGCACTTCAACAAACCGCTCAGCGTCAGTTTCACCGCGATTGTTGAATCGAAATACCTGCTCATCAATGTATCGCTTTAGGTGGAATGGTTCCACTGAAACGTATGTCCCTTTCAAGGCACGCTTGAGCAATGACCAGAAGTTTTCCAGTCCGTTTGTATGGACTTGTCCGATAGCGTAAGCGATGGTGTGGTCAATAAACTGATGCAGATATTCAGTGGAAAGCCCGTTGTATCCTTTCCAAGCATCGGTATAGACCCTGGTGAATTTCTCGACAGCCTTGGTTATCTCAGCACGTAGCGTATTGCCCGATACATTGGGAATGATATTGGCAAGAACTCTTGACACTTCTGATTCAGTGTCGCTTCGCTGGAGGACGCCCATAACTATAGTTTTGCCAACAGAACCGCGACCTTGGCGAAGTTTCTTGTCATTGTGTTTGTTCTTTTCCAGTCCGCCTATGAATGTTTCATCGGCTTCCACAGTGCCATCCATCTTCTCGAAAGTGCCTTCGGCCATAGCTGTTCGGATACGATGAAGCATGAACCAGGCGGTCTTTTGTGTAACACCTATAGACCTTGCCAGTTCGCACGAGCTTATACCGTTTTTGCAATTGGCAATTAGCCAAACGGCAGGCAGCCATTTACCGAGAGGTAATGCGCTATCCTCAAAGATAGTGCCGACCTTGACCGTAAACTGCTTGCCACAGTCTTTGCATTGCCAACGGAGGCGCTTTTCGGTGAACCAAACAGTTGTTGAACCACAATGCGGGCATTCAACACCATCTGGCCAGCGGAAGCGAACCATCGCATCATGGCAGACTTTCGGGTCTGAGTAAAGCGCGATCATTTCCAACAAGGTTTGCGGAGTCTTCTGTGTGCTCATACATTAAGTATAGCGCACAAGCTTACAGTTGTCAAGTATATAATTGCCCTTTTTTGATATAGGTATGGCGCGGATTGCATTTTCCACGCGGTTATGATTGAATTGATACGGCCTTGTGGTCGGACGGCCTAGAAGACCGTCCGGCATGCGCATACGACCCTCTACTTTCGCCTGCGCAGCGCAAGGCCACCCAGTGACATCAGCCCCGTCACCAGTCCTGCCAGTGCACCCGGTTCGGGAACGGCTGTTGCGGCTGTCGGCGTGTCGGGCGGGCCTGCAGACGTCCAGTCAGACATATCGCTGACAAAACTCCATCCGTCCCATGAGCCGTCACTGAGCGTGCGAGCGGATATTCCCCAGCCGGAATAATCCCAGCTACTAGGCAGAGAGCCTGTTGTCTCGGCTACGTAATACGACCAATATCCGGTGAACCAGCCTTCGCAGTAGTGGTCATCAGAGTCGAGCGCGTAACCGTCCTCATCGCCACCGGCATCCTGGCGGACACCCGAAACAAAGCCGCTGCCGTCTGCGTCCAGATCGTAGCCGATCCCGTACACCGTATAGCCATCATACGACGGCCAGTATTCCATAGAAGCGTACAGTCTATTGTCGAGTGCAAGCACCGCGTCGAACATATCTTTGCCGGTTGCCGTTCCATCCCACTTGTATCCCCAGACAATTGATTGAGGCGATATGCCGTCGTTCCAGTCGATCACCATTGCAGCCCGATTGCTGCCCGACCCAGCCCAGAGCCGGATATCGTCGAACGAAAATGCGCCTGCCGAACCGCAAAATAGTGCGGCTGCTCCCAGCGCAAGGAGCACTGTTGAGAGTATCTTTTTCAATTTCCTTTTCCTCCTTGTTTATTGAACATCATCACAACTTCTGAGCCTAATTACATATGTTTCACCTCCTTCTTCCGTCGAGCTTATGCCCGTGACTGTAACAAACGCATCCACTTCCGGTGCAGTGAAGTCTGCATCTACAATGCTTCCCCAGTTGGATTCGTCATTGTCATCCGTGCTTCTTGGAGCGATGCACTTGATATCGCATCCCGAGCCGTCGTCTATCACAAACGACTTGGTTTCCGAATCGATCGACTTTACTGTGCCCCACGTTTTTACCAGCAACCCAGTGGTGCTCAGTCCAAAATTGCCGATAGCCTTGTTTGGCATTCCAAGCGGTTTAACATCGGCTGTCTCCGCATCGGTAACTGCGAGGACAGATGTTGCCTGGATGACACGCTCACCGTCTATAGTGTCAATATCGCCCATAAGATTGATCTTTGCACCGATATCGAGCACGCGGCCCATCACTTTGATGCCGCTCGAACGGTTTTCCTGCTGGACGTAGCAGTACCTGCCGACCGTGTAAGTGGCGGCTGAAACTACCACATCATCGAGCACCACATGGCTGCCGTCATCAAGCTTCTTCGCTTCACCAATGCTCATCGGCTCGATCATGTGGCTGACCCGTGCAAATGCATCGACCTCACCGCCGACACCGTCGACTTTTATGTATTGAATCCATTTCATGCCGGTTACGGGGTCTGTTGCTAGACTGGAATAATCCGGCAATTCGGCAAGGTCAAACGGTGTTCCGCCGCCCGATCCTTCGTACATATCTATTGCCTGGGCGCAGCTAATACTTGCGAAACTGCTCTCTGTCCATGCAGGGTCGACAGGACGTGTAAAGTCAAGACCTATCTCAACACCTGAACTGTTTGTTAGCCAGTGGTTTTCGACCCAGTCCCAGGCGAATGCGTGGGTGGGGGCATAGTCATCCGCATATGGGCCGTTGGAAAATGTGTACCAGGTAATGCCGTCCTGGCTGACCTCGACCGGCGATGGTTCTACCCACATTGCGCTACCGCCATAGGCCGAGAGCATCATATCTTCCATGTTCGATCCTGAGTAAACATACGACCCACCCAGCACAAAGAACGGGTTGCCGAAAACAATGAAGTCTTTGCCATACCAATTGTCCGGGTCGTCATATACGGGCGTGTCGAATTTAACTATGATGTAACCCGCCGCGTATGACGAACTCTTCGACTTGATAGTGGTGATAAGTTTTTCGCCGCTAAGCCCCACATTCCATGCCGGGCAGATCATCATCACTGCGCATGGATCGGTGTCGCCTGGCGCACCCGAATTGTTCATCCAGGTTGACGGCTTGCCCAGTGTAGCGAGTGGATCGTCATATGGGCTGTTTCCGAGCCGGTATGAGTCCACCACTTCGGACGCATACCAGTCTGTTGCCATTGCGCTCGTACACAAAGCGATTGTCAGCGCAATCATCAATGCAATCGGTTTTCTCATTTTTCTTCCTCCTTTGATTTAGTCCAGGTCGTACGCAGAGTCATCCAGTGACAGCCCACCCGTGCTAGGAGAGCAATCGTACGATTTCTGCTTGATGTTAAGCCAGGGGACATTGGCGTAATGGGTGTATTTGCGCCGGACAGCGGCGACATGGCCATCGGCATATGCGACTGAGGCGGCTCCATTGTGGCGATAATGGACCGTGCCTTCTTGAAAATAGACGTCGCTCGGAGCACGTAGATAATTCTGAGCGCTTACAGGGCTGCCGAACCCGCCGTCGGCAAAGACTGCCGTTTTTGAAGGGTGTTTTATCCGGCCGAGAAATGCAGTTGTATGAGGCCGGTCGGTATATTCGTCAACAAAGACATTGCCGTCGACTGTGACATCTCCGCCGATATAGCTGGCATTGTATGCATAGCCGGAATACGGCCTGTCCCATTTGCCGCCGTAGAAAGATGGGCAGCTCTTGATCTTGCCGCTTTTCATATACGGGCCGAGCAGGCCGTATTTCCAGATGGAAGTGGTTTGAGTAGCCTTTAGGTCGAAGTCCCATGCACGCACCCAGCCGCCAGATGCCCAGTAATATGATGGACAAGCCCTGCCGGAGTTATCGTCGACATACATCAGCCATGCCGAGGCGATTTGTTTGAGGTTTGAAATACACTGCGTCTGTCCGGCTTTATCTTTCGCTGATATGAATACGGGAAAGAGCACAGCCGCAAGAATGGCAATGACAGCTATTACCACCAATAGCTCTATAAGCGAAAAACCATATAAACCAAAACAGGCTCGCCGCCCATTTCGGATTGTGTGGACGGGAGCCCGTAGTACGCCTGACGCGCAACTTGCTTCCAACATCTCAGCCTCCGAAGATGTAGAACAATAACGCAATCAGGCAGGTCTTCTGGCTTTCGGATCAGCCTACTTCCGATGTCTTCCCACATTGTCCTTAGAGTTCGTCGACAATGCAGTGACCAGATATCGGTTTCGTCCCCGATTACAGCGGCGGGCCCGCGACGGATTCACACCGTCTTCCCTCTTGGTCTCGAATTTCTTCGAGAAACCTGACCGCATGGTATTTAGTTTTCTTGGCAAGAGTTTACAACAGCCTGCCTGCAATGTCAATAGCCGGTGGATGATTTTATAAGCAAGGCTAAATCCTCATCTTCTCGAACGCCTGTAATTGGGAGGGCGAAGCTCCTGCTGAGCCGGAAATTCATGACGGCCGAACTCGGTTGTTTACTTAAGCGCTTCCCCGACCCTGCCGTCCGCATAAATATTGAGCTTCCACCCGTAGCCCGAATCCAGCGTCGCGATAATCGTGTCGGCTGGCGGCAAGTTTGCAATGTTGTATTTGTCATCCGGCTTGAAGTATGTCACAGCCATCTTGTCAGTGCCGGGCAGCAATAGAGAGGTCTTGTCACGCAGATAGTATCCAATTCTTTTGATGAAATCATCCTGGGAAGGGTAATATTCTGAGCTCATGATGCTGACTTCAATGGCGTCAGATATCTGATGCGCATTTTCCAGCAGAAGAGTCCTGGTCTCTTCGTCAGTCAATGGAACACCCGCAGCCGTTTTTTCTCTCGGCGTGGCTTTTCGGTATTCAAGATCGGTAACAAACGCTTTGCCTTCGCTGACATATGCAATTTTGAGGCCGTTATCGCTCCACACATCGTTTCCATGTCTGTCTGCAGTGGCCACACACATCCGGTTTTGTTTTTCGCCTTCGGGATACACAAGCCAGCAATAGCAGAGCTTTGTTTTCGCACCGTTAGGTTCGATTTGTATGTCCTGCTGCGTCCAATATCTCACAAACCTGGTTTTCGGTATAGCCCAGGCATGATAATATTTCAATCCCTTAATTGTGCACAGAGTCTTGCCCGTTGAAATTTCTTTTATTGCTGTTCCGTCATCAGTAGATATCAGGTCGAATGGAATGTTATGCAGCAATTCATAGCTATATTCGGCGGACTCTGCGTCCGTTTGAGTGGATGCTTGTCCATCCAGAGAGATATTGTGAAATACATACTTGCCGTCACCGGTGCTTTCACAACAAATTACTCCTTCGCTGTCGCTAGTCCACTTATCAATTGTCAGCGTGCGGCTCCTGATGGTGAAAAGCGTTTGAGCCTGTTTGCTGTAAAGATCATACACAATGAGGGTGTTATCGCATTCACCGGTATCTTTGTCCCTGTTGCCGCGAGATACCAGTGCTACCTTGCTCGAATCCGGGCTCCATTTGCTGGGGAAGTAGTAGTAATCTTTTGGAAGGTAATATGATCCGGTCATGGATCCCATCGTGTCGAAGATCAGCAGGCTTTCTCTACGCCGGTATGGTTTGCCATTGTCATCTTTTCCTTCCATTTTCAGCCCGGCATTAAGAGTGAAATACTTGCTGTTGGGCGACCAATAGACATATGAAGGCAGCTTCCATTGATATATATCGGGATAATCGTTGTCCGGCAGACTTCCTTCCATCAGCATGATCGACTTCTCATTGGAGAGTTTGACCAGATACATCCGCGCGATCCTGCTGTTGCTGTCTATATTCGGCTGAATAGTTAAATACACAACATATTTTCCGTCTGGAGATATTGTGATGCTCTGGACATCCCCATCATCACGAAAAGTAAGCTGACGGGTCTCAACAACTTCAAGGACCTTGTCACCTACCATCATTTTGTGTATGCCGAAACTGTCCGCACTGGTGCCCGTCGAAACAAATATCAGCACAATGATACCAACAATCCTCAATTTCATGAGCCTGCCTCCCGCAATTGTATGTCTTCATGATAGATGACGCCGCAATTCACATTTTTGTTCTTGCATTTTCTTTTCTTGACATGCAATAGCATTCATGTTATAACTACTATTAGTGAACGGAGGCGATTGCCATGAGCAGAATTTCGAGCGAATTCGGTGAGATGGTCAAGTCTTTTTTGCAAAGGAACGCTCTGACGTTTCGCGCTGCGGCATTCAAGTCGAGCATCAGCGCCGCCTATTGGAAGGACATGTCCGACGGCAGGGTGCCCTCGGAGGAAGTCATTGCCAAGATCGCGGCATGCTTTGACGACCTGGATGAAAATGACCTGCGCACTGCAGCCGGTTATGCCGCCGACCCATCCAAGATGGATGCGGTCAAGGCAGTTGAGTTTGCGTTGAGAGGTCAGCAGAACATTCCAGAAGCTGGAAAGAAGCAGATAATCGACTTCGTCAGGCAGATGGAAGAGCGCTACGGAACAAAAGGCGGCAAATAGTGTCCAGGCTCCATTTTCAGGATGAAGCGGAGCTTTACGCATATAAAGCGTGGAAGACGCTGGGGCTTGAGCCTCCTGTCGATCTGGATTTAGTGGCGTCCAGACTGGGAATAGACGTGCATGAGCGCGACTTCGTAGCTGAGATCGACGGCGTATATCTGCGTCTACCGGGTGCTCCACCTGTGATTGCAATAAATAACTCGTATACCATATCTCCTGCGCGCCGCCGGTTCACACTTGCGCATGAGATCGGCCATCACCTGCTGGGCAGCCGCGTTTCAGCAGACAGCAGGCTGTTTTTCCTCGACACCAGCAAGACCAGACGCACAATAATGGAACGCGCATGCGACAGGTTCGCGGCTCTGCTGCTGATGCCCGAGGACATGATACGGCGTCACTATGATGAACTCGTGCACAATCCGTCCTGCAGGCTGAGCATAATGGCCGAGCGGTTCGGGGTCTCGACATGGGCTATGAGACTCCGCCTAAAGGAGCTTGGATTAGCTGTAAAATCACGCTGCCGAGCTTGACCGCGAGCTTGCCGAAGTGCTATAATTTTGTTGGCTAAAAGAGCAATTATACCCCCACTCATAGGAGCAAATATAACCACATGGCAGATGACATTAACGAGAGAGAAGACCTCGAAGAAACGGGCAAAAAGCGCCGGAAATGCGAGCCTAAGTATGATGCCGATAACCTTCAAATTCTGAAAGGTTTAGAGGCCGTTCGTATGCGTCCGGCTATGTACATTGGTGACACCGGTTCACGCGGGCTTCACCATCTCTTTACCGAAGTCGTCGACAACAGTATTGACGAGCACCTTGCCGGCTACTGTACGCATATCGAAGTGATCCTGCGTACGGACAATTCGGTGACTGTCGTAGACAATGGCCGAGGAATACCGACCGATATCCACAGTGAAGTGGGGGTCTCCGGTGTCGAAGTCGCCATGACCATGCTCCACGCGGGCGGCAAGTTCGGCGGTGGCGGATATAAAGTCTCAGGCGGTCTGCATGGTGTCGGAGTTTCAGCTGTGAATGCTCTTTCCGAGTGGTGCGAGGTAAGAGTCTGCAGAAACCAGACGTGCTACCACCAGCGTTATGAGCGCGGTGTGCCGTGCGAGCCTCTGAAGGAGATAGGCGCTGCAGAGACCACCGGCACGACAACCACATATATGGCCGACTCTGAGATATTCGGTGAGATTATTTATCACCCGGACGTGTTTGTAAGCCGTCTCAGGGAGCTTGCATACCTTAACAAGGGTCTGACGATCACGTTTACCAACGAGCAGGCCGAGAGTGATGAGACCAGGACCAAGGTCTTTCACTATGAAAACGGTATTGCCGAGTTTGTCGAGCATCTCAACCGCAACAAAAACCCTCTGCACAAGGTGGTCTATTTTGCAGGTGAGCGCGAGGATGCGTCAGTTGAAGTCGCGCTTCAGTATAATGAGTCTTTCCAGGAAAACATCCTGACATTCGCAAACAACATTCACACCCAGGAGGGTGGCACGCACCTTTCAGGATTCAAGACGGCTCTTACCAGGGTCCTGAACAACTACGCTCGTAAGAATAACCTTCTCAAGGAAAAAGACCCCAACCTGACGGGTGACGATGTGCGCGAGGGTCTTGCGGCAGTTATTTCAGTCAAGATACTTCGACCTCAATTTGAGGGTCAGACCAAGACCAAACTGGGCAACAGTGAGGTCGATGGTGTAGTCAATTCGATAGTCGGCGAGAAGCTGAGTGAGTTTCTTGAAGAGAACCCGACGGGTGCGCGCAGGGTCATAGACAAGGCTCTCACGGCGCATCGTGCAAGAGAGGCTGCGCGCAGAGCAGCAGATATGGTCAAGCGCCAGTCTGCGATGGAAAATGCCTCTCTGCCTGGTAAACTGGCCGACTGCATTGAGCGCGACCCGTCCAAGTGTGAGTTATTCATTGTTGAGGGACAGAGTGCAGGCGGCAATGCCAAGGCCGGTAGAAACAGACACAATCAGGCGATTTTGCCCTTGCGCGGAAAGATTCTGAATGTCGAGAAGGCGCGCATGGACAGAGCTCTTGAAAATGAAGAGATCAAGTCTCTTGTAGCGGCTTTGGGAACTGGAATTACTCACTCCGCAATGGATAACGAAGATGATCAGCTCGATCTTGATGTGGTCGAGGCCGTCAGCGAAAACGGTAATGGTAATGGCAACGGAAACGGTAAGAAAAACGGCAACGGCGCCACATTCGACAAGTCCAAGCTGCGCTATGATAAGATCATAATCATGACTGATGCGGATGTCGACGGCAGCCATATCTGCACTCTGCTGCTCACATTCTTCTTCAGATACATGAAGCCTATTGTGGATGATGGTCACATATACATCGCTCAGCCGCCATTTTATAGGATAAAGGCAGGCAAGGACAAGATTTATTACGCAAAGAATGATGCCGAGCGCGATGAAATACTCCGCTCTCTTTCCAACAAGAAAGATGCAATAGTCACCAGGTTCAAGGGTCTTGGTGAGATGGATGCTGAAGACTTGGCAGATACCACCATGAGCGTCGATTCGCGAAGGCTTGCACAGGTCACAGTCGATGATGCGATTGAGGCCGATGAAATGTTCACAATCCTTCTTGGCGACCAGGTGGAGCCACGCAAGGCATTCATAGAGGCTCATGCGAAGGAAGTCACGAATGTTGACTGGCATGCGTAAGATAATCTTGAATTCTGAATTTTGAGTTGGGCCGGGAGAAGACCCCGGCCTTTTACTTTATGAGCATTTGATGGTGCTCTGATCTGGTGCGATATCTGATCGCACTCGAAACACGAACTCTACGATTTCGGATTGCGATAACCGAATTCCGACGACTCATAATACGCTGATGCCTGACAAGTTGCAGACACAAGATACTTTTGACAGGCCTGCAGTAGGCAAGCCCTGGCACGGCCCGCAGGGTCTGCGCGCGTTCAGACATCGCAACTTCATGCTCTATTGGATCGGCCAGGTAATATCTTTCAGCGGGACATGGGTGCAGTCGGTCGCACAAGGCTGGCTGGTGTTGAAGCTCACGGGTTCCGCGCTGGATTTGGGTATAGTCGGCGCAGCCGGCACGCTCCCGTCACTTATATTGGGCCTGCCCGCCGGGGTCATAGCGGACAGGTTCGACAGGCGTAAGGTTGTTATCGTTACTCAGACCCTGGCGATGGTTCAGGCTTTTGTTCTGGCGGCTCTGACATATATGGGGCTGATCCGAGTCTGGCATATAATGGTCCTCGCGGTCTTCATCGGCGCCATAAACGCGCTTGATACACCGATTAGGCAGTCCATGATCGTCGATATGGTTGATGGCGACAAGAACGACGTTCTCAGTGCGGTCTCGTTGAGTTCGACCGCATTCAACGGCGCAAGAGTAATTGGACCCGCACTTGCCGGTGTTGTATTGGCTGCTGTGGGGATAGCCAATTGCTTCTTTATAAATGCCGTCAGTTATGTTGCTGCACTTATTGCGCTGTTGATGATGACCAGCTACGGGTTTAGGAGCGGTGCTCAGTCTGGTCCCATGTGCACTCAGATTCGGGAAGGCATGTCGCATGCATATCACTCCAACCTGCTACGCGATTTGCTGATTATGACGGGCATATCCGGCCTTTTCGGCGGTCAGATGAGCACAGTGATGCCTGTTGTTGCCGACAAGGTGTATCATATGGGACCCAAGGGTCTGGGCATGCTTATGGCAGCGATGGGAGCGGGTGCACTGATGGGAGCAGTGGGCACTACGGCTCTCGGCCACCAGTTCAGGCAGCGAACGCTGGTCCTCTTTGGAGGGATACTATCAGCGCTCAGCCTGTTGGCATTTGGCCGCAGCGGCAGTTATCATGTTGCTCTGCTGTTTCTTGTGATGACTGGCCTGGGTTCCATGCTGTTTATGTCCGTCTCCAACAGCATAATTCAGGAAGCTGCTCCCAATGAACTGCGTGGCAGAGTCATCAGCCTGCGAATATTCGTGCTCTCGGGCCTTTCGCCTATAGGAGCGTTGTTGATCGGATTTCTTGCCGAGCACCTTGGTGTTCAAAATGCCGTGACCATTGCAGGCGCGGCAAGCCTAATCTGCGCCCTATACTACACAGTCCATTCCAAAGCAATCCGCTCATTCAGGTAAATAAAGCTTCACACATTCTCATTCCGGGCGAAGCCTAAGTTGAGGTTGTGCGTAAAATGCAAAGCCCGCCTCAGCTTAGCCCGCATTATTCACGAAAAACGTGAATAATGCTCTCAGAGACCCGGATTATGCGGTAAGCGCATAATCCGGGTTAGCTTCGGCGGGCAATAGAGTGAATACCGCAGCGCATAGAGCTACGCCTTACGCCGTTTCAACCCGATGAGTCCCGTCAAACCGCCAAGCAGAGGGATAATTGACGACGGTTCAGGAACAGCTTGAGAAACACGGAATCCGACGTTTGCGTCCTCCCACGTCGAGTCATAGAGGTCGCGGAACGACGGTTGCAGGGTGGAGGAGTTGTTATAGAACGAACCACCGCGCAGGCTGCGAAAAACAAATTGCAGACTCTGATATGCAATGCCTTCGTTTACTTCCTGCACATTGCCACCTTGGTCGAATGTGCCGTATGCGCTCTCAGAGTTTTCGAACTCTCCAACCTCAGTCAAATAGTATGGATTGCCAATAGTGTAACCGTTCTGGTAGAAGTTAGCGTTGTTGCCCGGATCGGTCGGATTTACTAGTTGATTGGATGGGGTGGCATCACTCTGAGTCGGATACAGCCAGTAACCTGCATCTGTCCCTCCGCCCTTGTAGTATGCGGCCTTATACCACTCATCCTCGCTGGTTATTGCCCATTTCCAGTTTGTGTTTCGCTGAATATTGCGGCCATCCACGCTATTGTATCCGTTCAGAGTATATGTTCCATCCTCGGTAGTGGTGGCGTCTTGTGCTCCCGCTTTCTGGCCATTTGAGAGCCAGTTCGCGAACCGACAGGAATCCCAATAGCTCACGTAATTCACGGGACGGTTTGCCCAGTCAGCCGCCACGCGGTATTGGTATGGGTCAGCTACCGTCCCGCTGCCGGCATGTCGTTCGATCTTACAGCCGTAGCTATTCGACCACATGCTTGTATTGTACAGTCCGAATGTGTCCACACCAGCCACGGCATTCAGGAACGCCGTATATTGCCCTGCTGTCACTTCATACTTGCCAATGTTGTAGGTGTAGGATACTGATCCCTGACCGTTTGGGTTTCCACTGTGATCAGCAGTGTCTGCTCCATTTCCCGGATCGCCAACTGTGACGGTGTCGATGGTGACAGCCTGTGCACTAATGCCCAGACCCAGCAACACAAGCACTGCCGGTATCGCAGTGAGTTTCTTCATTATTTCCCCTCCAGTATGTGTTGTGTGTTTGTTGTTGCGGTATCTGCTGTCCACTTATAGAACAAGTCATGTACAATCAATGTGAATTATTTCCTTACAGCCATTATATATTCAACCATGCAGATTTGTCAATGATTGTTTGCTTAAATATGTGTGAGGTATTGTGTTATGGCTGAAGCAATTATTATTATTACAGAACTTAATACAGAACCTAAAGCGGAAAACAATGGACGCCAGACTTTCCACTTAAGCATAATTACCTGATTTTGCTCAAAGCAGAGGAATAGCTGTTGTGGATGGGTAAATAGTAAGTGTCCGACCAGTTGTGTGGTGGTTGGGAACAGGCTGCTCCTCGCGGGTCGATAACAATCTGCGAAGCCAGCAAACGATGGAGGATCCGAATGGTCCTTCTCCAACACGGGCCTGTATATGCAGGCCGGAACGGACGACGAGCCAGGTAACGGGAAGTTCGGGGCAACTGCGATTCCTGTGATCTTGGCTCTTAATCTTGTACGCAGGTTTTCCGGGAGCATCTGTCGAACTAATGACTCGTGGAAAAGCATGATTTTACAGTAGAAGAGAGCAACAATCCCCGCCTGGACGTCTATCTTGCCGAGCGTATCGAGGGCGTATCCAGGTCCTACATTCAGAAGCTCATCAACGACGGCAATGTGCTCGTTAATGGCTCAACCCACCGCGCAAATTATAAGGTGATGCCCGGCGACAGTATCAGTGTGAATATTCCTCCTGCGGAGCCTATGCAGGTAGCGGCCGAGGATATCCCGCTGGACATCGTATATGAAGATGACCAGATAATGGTCATAAACAAGCCCAGGGGCATGACCGTCCACCCGGCTCCCGGCAGCAAACATGGGACCCTGGTCAACGCGATACTTGCCCACAGCGATGATCTTTCGGGCATCGGCGGCGTAGAGAGGCCGGGAATAGTCCACCGTCTGGACAAAGACACCACCGGCCTGCTGGTTGTGGCAAAGACGGATTCTGCTCACCAGTCACTCCAGCACCAGATCCAAAAACGCACAGTCGAGCGCAGGTATATGGCACTGGTGTGGGGCGAGACCAAGTTCAATGACGCAGTGGTCGATGCTCCTATAGGCCGCCACCCAACTGACCGCCAGAAGATGTCGGTTATAAAAGACACCAATCGTTACACAGCACGCGAGGCGATCACTCATCTCAAGGTTATCGGGCGTTATAAGGGTTTTACGCTGCTTGAGGCCAAGCTGGATACAGGAAGGACCCATCAGATCAGGGTTCACTGCTCATTCATTGGCCATCCGGTGGTCGGCGACCCGACATATGGCGGATCAAAGCGCGCGATACCCTCATCATACGGCAAACTCGAACAGAGCGAGTTGTCGAAGTTGATCGAAGCGCTGCATGGCCAGGCTTTGCACGCATATTCACTGTCGTTCGATCACCCGTCAAGCGGCAAGAGGCTCTCATTCGGGGCTCCGATTCCTGGTGAGATGCAGTCGCTTGTAGATTGGCTTGGGAAAGCAAAATGAACGTTGGGGATATAGCCACTATGCGTAAGCCTCATGCCTGCGGTTCATATGAGTGGGAGATTGTGAGAGTCGGGGCTGATATCGGAATAAAATGCCTCAAATGCGGGCATAGGGTCATGTTGGAGCGCGCATATTTCAATAAGCGGGTAAAAAGCATAAAGCTGCCGGATAGTTCCAATCACAAAAACACGAAAGGTCCGGAACAAGAGATTTAGTTTTCGTGTTTTCGTGATAAAAATCGTTGATCCCAGATCGTTCTGGGGATTCTTACCCTGGACGAAAGTTGGCGAAGTGATAATGTCTCGACTATACTGTGGAACCAGCGGCTGGAATTACAGTGACTGGCGAGGTAGGTTCTACCCCGATGACCTGCCGCAGAGCAGGTGGTTGGAGTATTATTCAAGCGTGTTCGATACTGTCGAGATAAATAATTCGTTTTACAGACTCCCCGAGATATCTACCTTTGAGAAATGGCGGGTTCAGACACGCGACGGCTTTACATTCGCCGTAAAGGCCAGCCGATATCTGACACATATAAAGCGCCTCAAGGAGCCGGAAGAGCCTCTCGAGAGGCTCCTGACGCATTCCGCGGGTCTTGGCGATAAGCGGGGACCGATCCTCTATCAGTTTCCACCCAACTGGCACTTAGACCTGGATCGACTGGAGAATTTTCTGCAAATCTTGCCCAAAGACGTCCGCCATGTCTTCGAGTTCAGGGATGAGTCATGGCACAACGATCTGCTGTGGTCTATGCTGGCAAATTATCATGTTGCGTATTGCATAATGGACGCCCCAGGTCTGCCGCAGCATATGAAGACTACATGTGACTTTACATATATCCGCATGCATTCGGGCGGCGAGGCGACACACGGCAAATACACTCAGGGTCATCTGAACTCCTGCGCCCGCTACATAGAGAATTTCCTCAAGAATGGTGACGTGTATATCTACTTCAACAACGACTACATGGGCTATGCGGTAGAGAACGCTCTATCGATCAAGAAAATTCTGAGCTAAGGTTCGGACGCATATCCATGTGTTTATCCTATGTTCGGGTGCGATATCCGATCGCACCCGAAACAGAATTTAACGATTCCAGGATTCGGTAACTCCAGAATGCATCTGGGTTTTATCCTGAGGCAAGCACACTTTCGTCTACGTTCCGCAGTATCCCCGGCATCACGAATCCGGCGATGTCGTGTTCATTATAGTAGCGCGAGCCTACCCAGTCAGCATAGCTTCCCATCCCGTCTATGGATTCGATGCCGCCGATCCGTTTGTCCAGAGCGGACGCAATCCGGGCATAGATGTCATATCGACCATGTGTATAGATGCGAATGTCATCAGCCTGCAGATTCGGCCAGATACCGATTACATCCAGTGCTCTGAGGATGTCGTATATACGTATAGCCGCCAGACTGTCACCAAGCCGTATAAGTTCAGTGGTGAGCTTGTGAATGGTAGCGAATGTTGCCTGCAGTAGTCGTGTGTTCAACGCATCAGACTTGATCGCACCCATTCCGGTGACATTCAACACCAGGACGGCTCTGCCTTGAGCACATGTTTTGCGAATCCAGTCTATATGCCAGCGCAGGTTGTTGGAGCCCTCGTCCCATAGAGCTATGGTAACCGGCAGACTCTCATCCGCATGGGCAAAATCTCTGAAACACAGCCCGAAACCTATGATATCCGGCTGCGACCACCAGAAACAGCCCTTCACCTCAAGCTCTGAGATGTGTTCTGTGAAATAGAATCTGGGGTTGAGGTCGCACTTCTGCCGGCAGTCGATTACCTTGTCTTTGAGCCATGCCAATGCGTGTTCTTTGTTGAGATTATTGGATTCTGATTTCAGTCGAGCCAGTCGATCTTGGTTTTCATCATACACGAAGCGCGCGTCCGTTATTTCGCCTCTCACCTGTCCCGACTTGGTGCACCAGATCTGGTTCGGTTCAAGAATATTAATATCGTAGTCCTCAGGAGTGCAATCCCGGCCAAGCAGGTGATGTGCAAAGAACCTTGCAGCGGCATTTGCCAACGGTCTGGTATACATATGTACCGAATCGTCCTCGACAAGTGACAGGCAGTCTGCCTTGCCGTACATCTCCCAGAACCGTTTGCACCTGGTCACTGTGCGGCGGGTGCCTTCTATAGGGTTGAAATCATAGGTCACTGCCTGGACCTGCACCGGCCTGGGAGCCATCATCATCACAACGTCCTCATGATCGAACCCGAGAGCAGTCAGCCCCGGCCATATCTGCTCCTGGTCCTGTCCCAATCCGGCGTGCATATACGTCCTGCGGTTTGTGATATATGTTGTGGGAGCAGCCGCTGCTATGCGCTGATCGCAGATCATCATAAGGCCTGTCTGTGTACCTCCGCCGGAGCAGCCCGTGACTCCGATATGCGCCGCATCGACTTCAGGGCGGGTCAGTAGATAATCTATTCCACGCATGGCGTCGTGGATGAAGTATCTTGCGATACAATCTCCCAGGCCGAGGCACTGCCAACCCACATAATCATGCTCAGTGGTCCCGCATCCCACGGTGCAGCGGCGAAGCGATTGCTCATAATAGCCGAACCGCTCACCCTGTCCTACCGGGTCCTGCGACATTACAATCAACCCGGCCTTGACCAGGCATTGGCACACCGTTTGATATGGAGGAAATTGTTTGGCTTGTGGTGAGTGACCGCTCAGAAACAGGACTGTTCCTCTCGGAGAAGTGATGCCGTTCGGTATGTACAGATTTGCAGTGACAAATGCTCCCGGACGTGATTCAAAGATCACTTTTTCTATAGTGAACCCGTCGCAGTCGACTTTGCCGACAATGCGTGCATTGAGCGGCGTATCACTCGGAGGAAGCCCGCCCAGGTTTTCAATAAGCCTTGCGCGAAATTCAGTGCGCCTGGCGTCGAGCTGCTGGATATTTTCAATTGCATCCCTGGCTGCGTCTCCCATGGCAAGGGCTGCTTCTTCACGACAATAGACGTGTGTTCTAAGCTGCGAACTGACGTTATAATTCCAATTTTGTGGAGTGACTTGTTCCATATCCAGTATATACATATTGTTCTCCAGAACACTTTTTGTTCAGGTGCCGGTAAGCTTTATTGCAAATTGTGTTATCACTGTGTTATGGCAGGACAGCACTCTCACCATCATTCAAGTTAACCATGCTTGCCGTACATCCCTGCTTCAGTTGACATCCCCAATATATGTTGTGCAGTCGAATTTTCTATCTATCAGAAAAGGTCTGAGTGCCATAGGATATAGTCTATAGCTTTCCAACTCGTCGAGATCGAGCCACTCAATGCCAATCTGATCTTTGTCAGGCAAATCACCAAACTCCTGTTTGCTGCCATCGGCAAGCTCACAACTAAACATCAGCTCGACCTGGTGGACTTCCGATTCATATTCTGCGAATTCGTGATTAGCGCTTATGTAGTCTCTTACGAAAATGAGATCATGAACAACCACATCCGCCCCAACTTCCTCACGAGACTCACGACGAACGGCATCAGGCAGGGTTTCTCCGGGTTCCTGTCCTCCACCCGGCAGGAGATAAAAAAATCTCCAGTCGTCTTTGCATTTTATACATAAAATTTTGTCGTCTTTTACTATAACTGCTTTAGCCGAATTCCTAAGATACATCCTAGCCCATCACACACACGACCTTCGCCATGCGCCCTTTCTCAATCTGCGGCAAAACCTGCCCATCTATTATTTGGCCGTCCATCTCCAGCCTTTCTACACCCTTCTGCACATGCTTGGGGTTCTTGACCTCTATATCATATGTCGCGCCTCTGAATTTTCGCGTCACTTTGAACCCGTCCCATTTGTCGGGGATGCATGGGTCTATAATCAGGCCGTCATATGTCGGTCGGACGCCGAGGATATAGTCCAGCGCGTCTCTGAACATCCACACTCCCGAGCCTGTAAGCCATGAGTGGCTGGCCTGCCCGAAAGTGGGGTGATCGTTGCTGGTGACGTACTCTGCATAAACATAAGGCTCCATCTTATACACATCAGGATCATGCGCCTGGACCATTGGCAAAGTTTTTCTGTAATAGTCATACGCTCTATTACCGTTGCCGAGGACCAGGTTTCCCAGGATTGCCCATGCGGCGACATGGTTAAAGATTGAGCCGTTTTCTTTCTTGCCGGGAACACATCTTGTAGCCAAACCTATACCTCCATCAAGCTGTGTATAACTTGGGGATAAAATCTTTGGCCCCCTCAAAGTTATACACAGTTGGTCAGCGGAGTCCAGCGCCAGTTTTCCTCTTGTTTGGTCCGCAACACCGGAAATCACAGCCCAACTCTGGGCATTCGTGAATATTTTGCCCTCGGTGTTTTTGCTCGATCCGATGACATCTCCATCATCACGAATTCCGCGGATATACCAACTGCCATCCCAGCATTTTTCATTGATCGCGTTTTTGACAAGGTCATATTCCCTGCGGAATCTTGCTGCAGTATCTGATATATAGTTAGTGCCGGGGCAGGTGATCTTTTGCAGGATATTGTCGAGCATCTCGGCAGTCTCTCGCAATATATAGCACAGGAAGTGCGCCACCCATACGCTTTCACCCTTGCCTTTTCGTCCCACATAGTCCAGCGTATCGTTCCAGTCACCCGGTCCGAACTTGGGCAGGTGGTCTTCGGTGAGTTGACTCAACACAAAGTCGCATGCGCGGATCACATGGTCGAGCACGTCAGCCTCACCGCCATCCTGGAAAGGCACGACGTTTGTCAAAAAGTCGAAGTCTTCAGTCTCTTTCAAGTAGTTGATTACAGCCAGCGGTATCCAGAGCGGAGTATCCGAGTGACCGGTCCTCTCGCCATGGCCGGTTAGTTTGAAGTAGTTATGCAAGGTGCTGCCGTTTTGGAACTGATGCGTCAGCACTTCCAGGAGCCTGTCGGCAACAGCATTCGGGTCGCTGATGATAGGACCCATCATATCCTGACACTGGTCGCGCATCCCGACTCCATACAGCAGCCCACCGTGATAGTAACCCGCGTTCCGGTTGCAGTTGAAAGTGACCCACGACTGGCGTTTGCCCCATATGTTTATCATACGGTTCATATCCGCATCCGGTGTCTGGGCGATTGCCGACGATAAATATTTCTCCCAGTACGCCTTCACTTTTGCAAGCGCGGCATGTGCCGCCTCAGGTGAGCGGTATTTTGCCATCAGTGGAATCGATCTCTCTCGATATCCCTCAGCCCCCACACATCCCATCAGCACCACGAACTCGACTTCCTGACCGGGCTCCAGCAGAATCTCGCCCTGCAGGGCGGCACATGCATCACCAGCGGTGATATTTGTGTCGGATAGCAGGCCGTTCTCGACTCCAACAGGGTCCTGCTCGCTTCTCCATGGTCCGATGAATGCGTCTTTTGAGCCGTCCCAGCTTTCCACATTCAAGTCACTGGTAAAAAACACGTAGCGGTCCCACGCCTCATTTGGCTGCTCGACAGAGACTCCTTTGTGCGTCACCCAATAGTTTTTTGTGGCGTATATTGCGTTGTCTTCGCGGTTGAAGTTTACGATATTAAAGTGCTGATCGTTGGGCTGGTTTATGAGATCGACCAGCGCATGACCCAAACAAAGCTCAACGTATGATGTCACAGCCAGGCGCTTGGGATCGATATCCTCATTCTTTACCTTCACCAGCCATATTTCTAGGTCATCATCCAGGGGCACGGAGTATGTGACCTCACTTCGCACATTGCGATACAGCATCTTGATAGTCTCATATCCCATGCCGACCCGGCACTCATATTCATCGGGCTTATGAGCGGTCGGCTGCCACGACAGGCTCCAGTAATTGTCTTCCATGTCTTTGAGGTATATATATCTGCCGGGACGGTCCCATGGCAGACAGTTGTATCTAAACCGTGTGATCCGGCTGTCTCTTGGGTCCAGCCAATAGCTGAATCCTCCGCCCGTGTTGGATATCAGGCCGAAATAGCGTCCGTTGCCCATATAGTTGACCCATGGCGCTGGTGTGTCGGGTCGGGTTATAACGAATTCTCTCTCTTTGTCCAGAAAGTATCCATATTTATCAAGAGCCATATGTGCCTCCAATTGTTTGTGCTTTGTTGGCGCGATTGTATCACGCCGGAGGAGAGTTTCTCAAGTTGAATAATAATTACTGTTCACTCTTTTTGAGCATCACAGCATTCTGATAGAACCTGGTGTCCTGGTAGAACCCAAGCATCCTGAGCTTTGTCGAAGGATGCGGGTATGTATAATTAAGGGCAAAATTTACCCGCGCGCTTCGACGGTGCTCAGCATGCTCACTATGGTAAGCTATTACAAGGGAGGGCGAAGCTCCTGCTGAGCCGAAAATTCCATGGTTATCAATTGCACATATTACCACTGGACGCCTATAATTTAACAAAGACGCAATGGAGGCGTAAATGCAAAACCCGCTTGACATATCTCATGAAATTGCCAGTGCACTGAACACTGATAAGCCCGTGGTCGCGCTGGAATCTTCCGTTATCACACAGGGGCTTCCGTCGCCCGTCAATGTCGAGACAGCCCTGGCCATTGAACAGACTGTAAAGGATGCCGGAGCAGTCCCAGCCACAATCGGAGTGATTGACGGCAAGCTGAGGGTCGGTCTTACTGAAGAGGAGATCAAGAAACTAGGCGATGGCGGCGCCGCCAAGATAGCCGTTCGAGATATACCCTACGCGCTAGCGAAAAAGATAGACGGTGGCACAACAGTCTCAGCCACCATGCGCATAGCTTCCACGGCGGGCATTGCCGTTATGTCCACCGGCGGAATCGGAGGAGTCCACTGCGGCGCATCTGAGACATTCGATATATCCGCCGACCTTTGGGAGATGATACGGACGCCTGTCATAGTCGTATGTTCAGGACCAAAAGCAGTGTTGGATATTGCTGCCACTGTCGAATGGCTGGAGACACACTGCGTGCCCATATATGGCTATCAGACATCTGAACTGCCCGCATTTTATTCGTCTTCCACGGGCATATCCATTCCGAGGGTCGATGATGCATGCGAGTTAATCAAGATATTGGAGCTTTCAGGCAGCGCATTAGGTACGCGTTCCGCGACGATAGTAGCAGTGCCTGTGCCCAAGTCTGACGAAGTATCTGCAGCCGAGCATATCGATAAAGCTGTTGCTGAAGCGGCTGAGAAGGGGATCAAAGGCAAGGAGCTTACACCATATCTGCTCGGCAGAGTAGGGGAGCTTACCAATGGCGAGTCTATAAAGGCCAATATAGCTCTGCTAAAGAACAATGCCGGGGTTGCTGCGGAGATTGCTGGCGAGCTTTGCTCTGAGACAGGACGAAGAGTGGGGTTTGTGGTATAAATTTTAGCGATGGACGTTCATTGTCATAGATGACTCTGTAGGTGCCAAATATCAGTTCGGGCTGGATATCCGATCCAGCCCGAACGCCAATCCCCAATTCCCAATAAAATACTCAATAATCAATCTAAAATACTCAATCACAAGGGGTTTCTGTGTTGTTTGCCGGTTCGCTTGATGGCATGGGTGTCTGAGCCGGAGGGGGTCCATGTTTATGGAACCTGTTTCCGAACCAGTTCTTGTGGGTGCCGAAGCCGGTAATAATGACTGCTCCGAACGCAAGCACATACATTGCGAATACCAGCAGTCCGCCGATAAACGGCATCATCTTTACGATTCCCAGCACCAGCATACCGATAGCGGCAGCCAGAACGGACGGCAGCGGCGGTTTGTTTATTGCAGATATTATTCTGTTTCCCACCGCCAGACCTGCGCATATTTGCCCTACAATAAAGGCGATTATTATCAGCAATATTTCCAAAGGCACCAGTGGGATTCCTATAATGGTGAGGATCAGCAGCATTGTTACAGGCACTATCAGAAGACCGCTTACGATCCCAAACAAAGCGGATCTTCCGGGCTGTTCGAGCAGAGTGCCGGCCACAGTTTCCATTCTTGCCGGGAACAGAGCGACCACCAGTGCAGCCAGCACGGCCATAACCAGCGCATACGCTAAATCTCCCCATAACCCAAATATCCAGCCGAAACCGGCCCATCCCCAAGGAATACCAGATATACCTTTCCATCCACCGACGGATGTCGTCTGGCCTTTAATTTTGCCTCCATTTTTTTGAATCACTTGCCCGCAGACGGTTGTGGCATTTCCGTCAACGACTCCACCGTTTTCTACAACTATATTGCCCATAACAGCCGTGGCTTCACCGGTAACATGACCCTTTACAGTCACATTGCCCATTACCGCAACCGCATCCCCTACGGTCTCACCGGGTCCCACGGTAACATTGCCGGTAACCTGCACTCTATCCTGGACTTCGGTCTGTGAACTGGAGGCGCTGTTTGTTGCAGTCTCCGGGCTGCCGGTGGTAATGGTAACTGGACCTTCAATTATTCCTCCCCATCCTCCAAAATCGAGAACCCGCACCGCAATGAGATTGGATTCACCATATTTAATCATCTCCGCAGGCACTTGATAGGACCTGACGAACAGAACGGCATCATTTCGAGTGCTCATCTGACCTATAAGCGAGCCATTGAAATATGTCCAATCATGATCGTCTATTTTTCCAAGGTTAAGATAGACAGTTTTATTTTTCCAATCGCTTGGAATAACCATGCTCAGCCGATACCACGCATAACCGTCATAACCTTTTGGCGTCCCGAGCGATTGATAGTTAGGATTCGGCTGGTTGATCCCCTGATTTTCCCAGACACCGGGCACATCAATATTTCGCCAGCCCGATGCATCGAAATCGGGCTTCTGCCACCCGTTCTTCAGGCCAATATCTGTTGGATCGGTGCTGAAGCGCCATGTTTTCGGCAGCTCGATCCTGTCCTGCACCTGCGCATAACAGGCATTCGTGATGAAGGCGACTGCCGCCAGTAATATCATAATTTTTGTTTTCATGTTGAATCCCTCCCGTCGGTTAAATAAGATTCAGACCGGTTATTGTTTTTCTATGCGTCCAGAGCAGATAGCCTGCTATGATCAGTCCGATATCAGTTGCCGTGGTAAACAGCATCAGTGGCTTCATCTTGACTGCAAACTCCCTAAGCGTTGGCGCAGACTTGCCGATGGTCGCTATCGCTGCCGCACCTGCACTCGATATAATTGTGTTTATAAATATCACCAATTCTTTAACAGAGCTATACAGCAGGGTCGGCAGAGATGTAAGCGATATGCCGTTCACGGTCATCCAGATACTCAAAACAGCCACAAGAATTGCGGCTCCGGCAAACCAGCTTGCCGCAGCTAGCGCAAGCAGGTGTTTCCCAGTATATTCAGCGCTTGCCGGATGATGTTCCGGCAGGCGCGCCATTACTGTGGTTGATATATCTATGTTTGGAATAGCTTCGACAGCCTCATTCGCAGCGGCTAATATGGCTTCCATTCCCGACTTCCACTTTTGACAGTCTGTGCATTCGGCGATATGCTCATATGCCAATCTTGCGTTTGGGCATTGATCTCCATCCATCGAGTTCTGGACTATTTCTCTAGCATCTGTGCACTTCATATTTCAACTATCACCCCTTGCAGTTTGCGCCGCAGCGTTTCGCGCGCTGTATGCAAACTCGATTTTATAGTCCCTTCAGGTCTGTCAAGCACTTCGGCAATCTCCCTGAGCTTCATATCGTGAAAATGGAAAAGCACCAACGGCATTCTGTGATTAACAGGCAGGCTCTGTATTGCATCCCAGAGCAGCTTGTGACCCTCATTATTGATTGCAATTTTCTCGGGAGAGGGCTCTTCGGATTGCAACTGGTCTGCCTGAATTGGATCTTCATAAAGTGATTTTGTTCTAGTTCGGCCAATTTTCCTTAACATGTCATAACACGTATTAGCCGCTATCTTCATGATCCAGTTTAGAAATAATGCGTCCTGCCTGAAGTTTTCCAGGGCATAATACGCTTTCACGAATGCTTCCTGCGCCGCGTCAGATGCCTGGTTGGTGTCACCGAGTATACGATAGCAGAATGCAGTCACCTGTTTCTGATATCGTTTCACCAGATAGTCAAATCCTCGATTATCGCCTTGCAGACATTGTTCTGCCAGTTCGGCGTCCGTCGGCACCACCAACAACTCTCCTCCACAATGACTACGACAGCCGCAGCGTCTTGGTTGAGAATTTTTTGCGGAAAAATGTTGACAATCACCCACATCCGGGCAATAATAGGATTATACAACTGAATAGCCACCAAAGACTATGATAGAGATCAGTAAGGCGGAGAGCCGGACTGCCAGAGAGCCGGGTCGCTGGAAACCGGCGTTGCAGGCACTGCCCCAACTCCCTCTTGAGTCGCCCACCGAAATCCGTCGGTACAGACGGAAAGTAGACTGGGACGGAAACTTCCACCGTTAAAAGGAAGACGCTGTCGCTTAGGACGTACGGGCCTTAGCCGCAGCGGGTAGAGTGGGCCGTGCGCGTAAGCGTCGGTCAATCAGAGTGGTACCACGAGAGCAAAGCGCTCGTCTCTGTATGGAGACGAAGCGCTTTTTTATTTTATATTGATTATTTTATATTGAGTATTTGGGAGCGCATGCGACTGCTTTGCGCGCAGCACACAAACAAAGCACAGCCTGTCATTCCGAACGAATGTGAGGAATCTGCTTTTTGCATTGTGATTGCGGTCGGACAACCTTTCACTCACGTTAACAATACTCAATCTCAAATACTAAATACTAAATCGAAAGGTGGTGGTTTTATGGACAGCGGTCTTAGCGACCTTAGTGATCTTGACGATCTCGAACAACGTGTTTGGTCTTGTGGAAGTGGTTCCGGGCTTTTAGCTCTCCACTTTCCACTCTTAGCTATGAAAAGGAGAAAGCTATGGAACGCATGGTTCATATTCTGGACACCACCCTTCGCGACGGCGAGCAGTCACCCGGCGCGAGTTTGACCGGCTCTGAAAAGCTGGAGATAGCAATTCAACTTCAGAGGCTGAATGTTGACATTATAGAGGCAGGTTTTCCCGCATCATCGCCGGGTGATTTTGCGGCGGTTCAAGAAATTGCGCGAAATATACGGGGACCGGTAATAACTGCCCTGGCGCGCGCGGTCAAATCGGATATAGACGCCGTATGGGATTCGATCCGCGAGGCCGAACGCCCGCGCATACATATAGTGCTGGGCAGTTCGGATATTCATATCAAAGGCAAGTTCAATCGCAGCCGTGAGGAGATACTACAAATCGGCGTGGAGGCTGTAAAGTATGCCCGCACGCTGTGCCCGGACGTGCAGTATTCGACAGAGGACGCTTCCCGAAGCGATAGGAAATATCTGTTTCGTTTCATCGAAGCCGTGATAGATGCGGGTGCGACAGTAGTCAATATTCCCGATACGGTCGGATATGCTGTGCCTGCGCAGTGGGGCAGGCTGATATCCGACATAAGGCGTAATGTGCCGAATATCGACCATGCTGTTTTGAGCGTACACTGCCACAACGATCTGGGTCTGGCCGTGGCGAACTCTCTTGCGTCGGTCAAGGCTGGTGCTCAGCAAGTTGAATGCGCGGTCAATGGCATAGGCGAGCGCGCAGGCAATGCGTCTCTGGAAGAGGTCGTGATGGGCATCAGAGTGCGCAGCGGTTATTATGGGGCAAGGACAGGCATCGTGACGAGTCAGCTATGCCCGACCAGCAACATGGTCAGCCGTCTGACCGGCCTTGCCATAGCCCGCAACAAAGCAGTGGTAGGAGCCAACGCCTTTGCTCACTCTTCAGGCATTCATCAGGACGGTGTCTTGAAGAGCCGCAGCAACTACGAGATATTCTCACCCGAGGATGTGGGTTCGGATGGCACGCAGATCGTGCTCACCGCAAGGTCCGGCCGTCATGCGCTCCGGCACAGGCTGGAGTCACTGGGTTATACAATATCTGCTGGGGAATTGGAGCACATTCATACCAGGTTTCTTGAGGTTGCGGACACCAAAAAGGAGGTTACGGATAACGATCTGCGCGTGCTGATGTCGAGATGTGCTCAAGTTTGCGAGCCAATCTGCCGATAATTTGTGCATTAGCCTGGATTATGCGTTTTCCGCATAATCCGGGGCTCCGAGAGCATTATTCACGATCTTCGTGAATAATGCGGTTAGTAGTGTTTCGTGGTCTATGTTAGGGTTTCTTCTGACCTCTAGCATCTGACCTCTAACTCCTAGACGGGGAGGTGAGGCCGGTGGGACCTGGACCCGATGCGATGAATTTGGCGTCGTCGCTGACAAAGTCGATGGAGATCGACCGGTCGCCCGGTGCGACTCAGAGAGCTACTGATATAACTCAGGAACAAATATTGGCGGAAGATGAAGCCGTGCTTCTGCAGAAAAAGACGGATGCCTCGGAGCAGCTTCGGCGCGACAAGGTAAGGCACGACCGCGAGCAGCGCCGCCGTGAGTTGGAGCGGCATATGCTTGCTTCTGATGAGGATGAACCCGATGAGGATGACGGCGAATCTCATCTGGATGTGGTGGCATAGAGTATATGGATACAATATTTTCGATATTGGTGGTGGTTGGTATCTGCTACGGCGCATATCGCGGGATCAAATGGATGCTGCATGCAGGGCAGATCCAGGCTCGCAAGGACCCTCCGCTCTCTCCAGCGGACCTCAAGGTGCTGGAGGAGAGTGCAGCCCGGCTTATGGCCGATCTCAGGGCTGTCACGGACGAATGTATTGCCCGTATCGAGAGCGCCTGTGCTGATGCCGAGCGGCATATACGGCCTCAGGATATTGTCGATGTCGAGGATATCAGAAAAGTTTCGCAGATGGATACTCATGACAAGAGTGGTGAGTTCGATGGCCTGACCAACGGTGAGATCGAACTTCTCAAAGGTCTGAAAGCCATCTCACGTTAAAGACTGGTCGGGGACAGCCATGCCCCCGACCATAATCATATCCGGCCAAATTTCATCTACAATCGGACCGATATAGTCCGGTTACCTGGAAATTCTTGCTCACTTCGGCTCTTTCTGCAAGATGCATGCCGGGAGGGCGAGGCTCCCGCCGAGCCAAATATATCTTCACCCAACGCTATTCAAATTTGATCGATGTCGCTGGTCCGGTCCAGTTATAGTCTTTATAGGACGTAGGCGTCTTGATCGCGCAGCAGAATGGCCTCATCACGACCTTTCCAGGAGCGAAATAGAAAGTAAACTTCTGGCTCGCGCCCGGTTTGAGTATCGTGGAGAAGCGCTTGTAATCCGTGCAGCAGATATCCGTGCCGGTCATATATAGCCCTTGTGGTTTTTTTGATATGTTTTTGACCGTGATATCGTATAGGCCAAACTGGGCGGTGCCGACCGTTTTATGAATCCCCTTGTCCGTCAGATTTATAACAAGCTTACCCGGGTTGCTTGGTCCTCGGCCGAGAGGTGCGATAGTCTCTGCCGGTATCGTAATGGTTTCTTTGCTGATGTTAAAGTCCGCTGACGGCCAGTATATATAGAAGTAACCGTTTGGAAAATTAGGGACAGGACTGACGCCATCGACAAGCGAGCCTGGGACGATCAGGTGAAATTCTTTTCTGGTGATATCGGCTTGTGACAGCAGGCAATGATTGGCGTCGTGAATGCCATGGGTAATCGCGGCCAGTGCGGGCTGATTATCAGCAATCACATCATTGTCTTTCATAATGGTTGCGATCCCGACAAGAGCCACAAAGGCCGTTGTGGAGGGCAGATCGAACGCAAAGAACTTCGTATCGCCGAATATAGATCGCTCGAACGCAATTCCTCCAAACGGAGTGTTGAACCGTCCTGCAGAAGCAAGACTTACAAATTTAACAGTATAAGTAGGTCCGCCTGCCGGGCATGTGAATGTCGACAATACGCTTGCCCTGTCATTCATGACTGCTGCGCCTGCTGGTCCTTTCGTCGCCATTGCCTGAATTGTGCCTGCAACCGATGTCGGCGGGCACTGATTCAGCGGCAGCGATGTATACATCCATGCGCAGTTGCCTATACTGGATGCCGTGACGGTTGTCAGAGTAACGGTCGTGGGTCCTCTACCGGTCATGGCGGGCGCAGGTTTTTCCTTAGGCATCGGCTTAAGTTTTACCTTACCATTTGCCATAGCGACCATTGAGGTTGCGCATAATGCGGCGATCAGTGCAATAATCACGACCAGATGCCACATACGATATTGGGATTTCATCTCATATACCCCCTCTTGTGTTGGTGCTGCTTTGCAATTTTTGTGCTCTAGACACCATACTACCCTGTGACGATAATAAGCAAACAGTTTGACAAATTAGCTACCAATCACAAAATGCGGGCAGTTGATTTAATAAAGTGGGATGCTCACAATGCATCCCACTTATCTGAAATTACGGGAATCGCAAAGTCAGGCTCTTTTCTCCCGGCACCCATGGCGAGCAAGCTGTGGGAGCCGGATCGCAGCGGATCAGGTCTCTTATTTCGACACTTCTCTGGTCTGGGAAATACCATCTGAACGTCTTTTGCTGACCCGGTCTGAGGATTTTCACGAGCCTGGTATACGGTGAGCAGCAGTAATCGGTTCCTCTGATTACCAGTCCTCTCGCATTTGATGAGTCATTTCGGACCGTCAGAATATACAGTCCACCGACAGGTTTATCGACCGAACCGGATAGGCTGGTGTCAGTGATAGTTATGGTCATATGCATATATTCAGGCGCATCGGCCTGCTGCCGGGCTTGTGCTGCGTTGACGAACACCGGCAGTGCAATAAGAGCACCGACAGCGACAATCATAAGAAGCGTATATCTTAAAGATCCCATCATTTTGCACCTCCGTAAGATCGATGGGTGCAACCGGGATTGGTTCCCTTGTTGTCAATAAATTTTTACCCATCCGGGCTTAAGCGGAATCGGAGGTGGATCAGTAGATATTGATACTGGTGTTTCCGAGGGGACGCAATGCGGCCATGACTTTTAGAGTAATTTCGTTGATTCCGGGCTTGACTAATGCGGTAATGTCCATTTCATACGGTGGCCAGAGCCTGGTGCCTGCAGCCGCGCCGTTTATAATAAACTCGACTATATCCGGCTGGTCATCAACTTTTATGATAACGCGCTGTCCCCGCAAGAATTCAGGAATAAGCACATTCCGGCTGTAGACCACCGTGTCGATATGGTCGTCGTCAATGTTCCAATCGTCTGGAATGGTAATTTGCTGGCCATATTCAGACTGCGGCGTTGGGACGGCCAGGCTCGGCTCATCGTCGAAATACAACAGCAGCGAGCCGCATCCTTCAAAGTTGTGCAGAAGTATAGTGCGGTTGCCCTGTTGAGTGCAATTGGTCAGTGCGATCTGCTCACCGGTTTCGGGATCGAGTATATGAGGTGCCTTATCGCATCTGATCGAGAGCTGCACCTGGTGCGCTGTGGTGGAGCTGTTGGCAAAGAAGAAAATTTCAGCTTCTTTACATGTCCTGTGAACAAACGTGATGTCCCGGCATTGACGGCCATCGGATTTTATGGATACTTCCGGTTTTATCGCCATGCATATGCAGTTTCTGAGGACATCCTCCAGCTCATGCGGATTATAAGTCTTAATGAGTATAGCTCCGTTATTCGTCTGCACAACAGGCTCACGTTCACATGACTTTGATTTGAATATCTCGGCGAATATGGATTCAACCTCGGCATGCTTTTTGCCTTGTGAGTCTCTGGTTGGAACCGGCATTGCCGCCATTACTTGGCCGCCGTCATCGACAAACTCCTGTATTTTCAGGGCTGTTTCATACCGGATCGCATCCATTGGCGGCATGATCAGCATTTCGTATCGGCTATATGAGCATATCAGGGATTGGTCGACAACAGTGGCGCCGACGATAGCATCTTCATCGATGACATCGTGCGACACGTGTTCCATCGGCAGGTTAGAATCATAAAACTCGAAAAAGTCCGAACGCTGTTGTGTTGATGGCCTCATCAACGCGATCTGTGCTTTTCGTCTGCCGAGTGAAAGAGCATACCTGACACGTGTTGCATAATCCATGAACAGTCTGAAGTATGGGCTTGTTGATCCAATCGCCGCGGGCAACTTTAATGATGCAGGCAGATTTGCCTCGACCATCATCCGGTCGAATTCTATTTTGACCTCACGCATCAGCAATGGCTTATCTGTCGCATCAAACGCAATGGTCCTGTATCGTGCAGGCGGATTTTTGAACTGATCGAGCATATTTATCCCTGCAGCAGCCTGAGAATCTCAGTCGGCGAGGCGGTTCGCAGGTTTGCTCCACTTGAGATCATCCGAATCTTTTTGGGGCTCGTTACCCGTCCAATTCTGGTATAGAAGCTGTTCTTGCCCGGCCGGTCGTCACCGAAATGGAATCGTGCCCATTCGCTGGCAAAGCCCATCTCGGCTGCACGCGCAAGGAATGTGTGACCCCACAGAAAATATGCGCCGTCCAGGAAATCATTGAGATATGGAGCCAGTTCAGGAGCGAAGAAGTCGTCAACAAACGGCAGCCCGATCTTATTCATTTCAGTGCCCACGCAAATCGGGAAGTTGACCTTTCTTGCGGCTCTTATCGCGCTTGCCAGGTGGTCGAGTTTAGTTGATTTCTCAGCCGGGTCTTTGATGTTCCAGTTGCGGTCAGGGATGATATTCATCGCGACGACGCCTTTCTTTTGTAGGAGCGTCAGCATCTTGAGCATGTCTGACTCGCCTGGGTTTGTCCCGTCCAGCCATGCCGCCATAGGCAGGCCTTCCATCCCCTGGATCATTTCGATCATCTGTTCAATGGGCGGAAAAGTGTCGGGCGTAGGCGCGACATATCCCACTCCTCCGAATTTCATGAGTTTGTTTCTTATTTTTTCATGTAGCTTTGGTGTGTCTTGCAGGAGTGTCTGAGTTTCTTCCAAGGGTATATCGAGGTGTTTTGCCCAGAACTGGGCAAGCGCGGTCTCATCTTCTCCAAAGACCTGTCTTGCCTTGGCGTCATAAGCGGCGAGTATATGTCGTTCGGTGGCATTGCCGGAGGGTGTGAGAGGTGTCACATCCACATCATAATCGAGTTGAACCTTTTCCAGACATGAGTTGATCTGTTCGATCATCTGCAAATTCCTGCGGCCTGCCATCACTCGCATATTCTGCAGCAGGCGTGCGGTATGTGAGCCTTCGTCCGGCAGCTTAAAGCACCCACCGCCCATAAAGTATGCTATTCCCGGTTCTTTTGGCGAATTGATAACCTTGTCCGAGTATTCTTTGATAAACACGCGGCTCTCTATAGCGGCAGTGGTCCTGATGTCGATAATTTCGCCCGCCGCCAGGAACTCTTCCATTCCGTCGAGCACATCGAAGTCGACTATTCCCGCCGCTGCAAGACCGTATTTCTTTGCTTCCCAGGCAATCCTGCTGGGAGACCAGCCATTTGCATTATATGAGAAGAACGTGTGGAAATGCAGGTTCACCTCGTTTTTTTGTCCGGGAACGGTAATCCCCCCCGCTTCCATACGTCCGGCTATGGAACACAGCGCATCTGCGCGTTCAGTAGATTCGAAGCTGTTGAGTTCATTTTCGAGCTGTGCTATATCAGCCACTTGAGAAATCCTCCAGTGTGTTAAACAAATGTACCATACACAGGTTAGACACGGCTTTAGGATATTCCTTCGGCGTAGGTACGGCGACAGTCAGCGGGACCGATGGTCGGGGGTATTCTTGCCCCCGACCAGTCTTCATGGGCATTCCTGCCCGGAAAGTGCCTTGTAATGGAGGATTAAGTGTACAACTGATAGAATTTCACTAAATGGTTGATAATCATGCCGGCACACTTCAAAGTATATGATGGCCATTACCCTCATTTTGTAACCAGTGCGACTATTCACTGGATACCGGCTTTTCGTCGTGACTACTACTTTCGAGTCATGACTGATAGTCTAGGTTACTGCATCAAATGCAGGGGTTTGATTCTTCATGCATATGTAATTATGCCGGATCACTTCCACTTGATATGCACACAAACTGATGGCGATTTACCTCAGCTATTGGGCAATATCAAAGGTTACACTGCGCATTTAGTTGCTGAAAAAATACGTCAGGAAGATCGCAGTTCATGGGTTCGTGCAATTGAGCGGGCAGGTGGTGTATGGCAAGATGGATATCACCCAGAGCAAATTCATTCAATCAAGTTTTGCGAGCAGAAAATGAGATACATGCATGATAATCCGGTAAGAGCAGGTTTTGTGACGAATCCGTGCGATTGGAAATACTCAAGTGCTGGTTTCTATTATGAGGATCGTGCGTCTATTCAACCTTTGGAGGTCATTGATTGGTAAACTCGTGGGCAGGAATGCCCGGATACGTGCGTCCGGGGTAAGAATCCCCCGGACAATCTGGAATCAGGTAATCCCCCGATGGTCGGGAGTATTCTTGCCCTCGACCAGTCTATGTGTGCATTCTTGCCCACAATAGGTAATCATATGAAGTTTCTAGCGGATGCAATGCTCGGAAAACTGGCGAAGTGGCTGAGGATGCTCGGCTATGACACGCTGTATTACTCCGACATCGACGATGATGAGTTGGTGCGGATAGCGATCCGAGAGGACCGGATCCTGCTCACACGCGACAGATTGCTCTGCCGCCGCCGAATGGTGCGCAGCCGATGTATATTTATCGATTGGGGCACAACCGGCGATCAGGTACGCCAGGTAATGCGGCAATTTGACCTCAAACCATCGAGAGATCGACTTTTTACCCGATGCACCATATGCAACGGCGAGATTGTGCCGATAGACAAGTCTGAGCTTTATGGCAGAGTGCCTCCGTATGTTTTTCAAACTCAGAGTGAGTTCGGCTTCTGCGCAAATTGTGATAAGATATACTGGCGTGGGACGCATGTTGAGCATGTGCTAAGCAATTTACGCTAAGTAAATTGCACGTTTCGCTCTGAATATCGTATATTCAAAATACGCGCCTTGATACAAGTTTATGGTCGTGTTTTACTTAGATGCTCTTGCGCAGGAAAGGGAATAGAGATAGCAGATGCTTGAAGCAATAAAAAACAGACGCAGTATACGGTTTTATCGAGACACACAAGTCAGCGACGAACAGATCCAAGAGGTGCTCAAGGCAGGGTTTTGCGCACCTTCGGCGCATAATCGATGCCAGTGGCACGCAGTTGTTGTCAGGGACCAGGAAACGAAAGAGAAACTCACCGCTGTCCATAAATGGGCAAAGATAGCTAGAAAGGCTCCGGTTGTAATTGTTGTTTGTGTGGAGCGCACCGGTTTCGACCACTTCTGGATTGAGGACGGTTCGGCTTTCACGGAAAACATGCTCATCCAAGCGACCGACATGGGTTTGTCTACGTGCTGGGTGGGAGTCCAGGGTCTGGCCGATGAGGAGTATAATGCCGAAGCCATAGTCCGCGATGCGCTCGATCTGCCTGAGCAGATGGGCGTGGTCAACATGGTTACACTCGGCTACGGCGCACGTTTTCCGCAGCCGCGCGAGCCCAAAATTCCCGAGGGTCGCCTGCACTACGGCAAATTCGGCAATTTCAATCCATAGAAACCGCAAACCTGCTGTCCTCCCCATATTGGGGAGGGGCAGGGGAGAGGTTCTTCAATCATCCTCGTATAATTTCTTACTAGACTTCAACGAATTCTCCTTTTGCATCATCTAATCAATTGAGGAAGCGAAGAGGAGCGGCCAGGGTTTGAACCGACTTTCGGACGAGGAACTCATCGTGCGCTTGGCGTCAGGTGAAAGAGCCGCGATGGATGTGCTGGTGTCCAGATATCATGGTAAGCTGATAGATTTTGCGCAGAGGCATCTTAATGACAGGGAAGCCTCTGCCGATGTTGCTCAGATTACCCTGGTGAGAGTATTTAGATGTGCTGCCTCCTTTCGACAACAATCCAGCTTCAAAACGTGGCTGTATACAATAGCTCTCAACCTGACGAGGGAGGAACTGCGCAGGCGCAAACGCAAAGGTGTGTCTCTGTTTTCGGAGATGTCAGGCGATGAGTCTGAGATAGATTTGGCTTGCGAGGATGTATCGCCTGAAGATTTCCTTGTCGGCAGGGCTGAATCGGTAATGCTATGGCAAGAAGTCGAGTCTCTGCAAGACAAGCATCGCACGGCTGTGATCCTGAGGTTTCGCGCGGAACTCACATATGACGAGATTGCCGAAGTGATGAAGGCTCCGAGTGGAACGGTTAGGTCGTGGGTTCATTATGCGTTGAAGACTCTCAGAAAATCATTGGAGCGAGAACAAAAGTGATCTGTGAGAAATACGAACCGAAAATTGTTGCATATGTCCTTGGTGAATTGGCGGAGGCCGAAGCGGAGCAGTGCCATGCGCATATAGAGGCATGCGAACACTGCCGGAGCATTTATGAGAAATATGCATGCCTTGTGGATGAGATTTCACGCGACGCCGAACCGATTCCCACTCTTGCCGAGTCTGAGTCTCTCTCGCAAGCTCTGGCACAGATTCCTCTCCATCAGCAACAGACCCGGCCGGATGCACAGCCTTATTCAAAAGGTTTGCCTGCTCTGATATTTGGCTCACTGGTTGTGTTTTGTGCGATTGCGGTTGTGCTATCGCTCCAGGTATTGGGTCACTTCAATCTTGCTGCTGCGATATGGTCGATAGGTCCTGCGCCGATTACTGTTTTTATTTTAGTCGCTATATTCGTCACATCTTTCCTTCCGATAGCGGTAGCGTCAAAGAGAAGGCCGCTGAACGGTATGACTTTCAGAAGATGAAAAGCATGGAGGAATTATCATGAGAAAAGTTGCCGGGTGGCTGTGTTATGCCAGCTTAGTATTGACTATAGCTTTTGCAGCTTATTTTTCCTATCTAGTATTGGCGCCATTTTTTAGGGGTGGAGAGGTTCGCTATTATTGGGATTACAGTCAAGAGCGGAACTCATCTATGAATGCTCTTGTTAAGCAATTGACACGCGAAGGCATAAATTCTCCCAATCTGCTTCGTGGATATGTGTTGCAGCCTGTGGGCCGACTCAATGGTAATTATAATAGTCATTATTCCTGGGAAACTATTGATCAACTCGTCGATACCTGGGCTACTCCAAAAGTCTCTGATGGAAGAATACAAAAGACTTGGGCAGCGGTAGCTGATAGAGATGGCACAGTCATTGCGACTTACCCCAAGGAATATAGAAAGCCCATGGGGCTTGTCAATCGGCCAACAGTCGAAGGGTGGCGGGGCGCGCTTGCTTCGGGTCAAAATCCAACAGACGAAATTGATGTTTCACCAATATTTGATGCCCATGGCAGGCAAATTGGAAGTGTTGCTGTCGCATGGAGAAAACTGCCACAGTATAAGGTTGCCATTATTCCCCCGGAAGCACAGGTTCATGGAATCATGTCGCAGTTTAGTGCAGCTCTTGCGGCGCTGATCAGTTTTCTAGCGTTTATTGTTTTGCTGCCGACATGGGTCGCGCTGGATGCTGGTTGGCGCGGGATGCGTTCATTTGCATGGGTTGCACTGATTATACTCACAGGTCCAATAGGGCTGGCTGCCTATCTGATAGCACGGCTTGCTCCTCCGAGGTTATGCCCAAACTGCGGGGAAGAAGTCTTCTCGCGCTACAAAAAATGTCCTGTATGCGGGACTCCGCTGCACACGAAATGCCCTATATGCGGCAAAAAACTCAAACCGGGCTGGCAGTTCTGTCCTACTTGTAATGAGCGGCAGTCCAAGCCACAGGAAGAGAAACCGCAGCCTTATGAGCCGTTTACGGTTCATCCCAACTTGGATGACGCATTACAAGATGGACAAGGTATACCGGAGCTGTGTGAGCCGTATCATAATGAGGAAGCGAACGGCTCAATAGGCGGTCGTGTTATTGATAAAGTTTCGCTGCAGCCTGTAATCGGTGCAAGAGTCTTTATCGACTCCACTCGTGTAGAGCGTGAGATGGCCACTGGTAGTAACGGCGAATTCAGACTGGAAGACATACCTCAGGGCCCTTATAGCCTGTGCGCTGATGCGCCGGGGTATGCTCGCCAGACAAAGATTGCAGATGTAGAGCGGAGTCAGTGTCTGACGATAGGCTTTGCGCTTGAGTCTGTTACAAGGGAGGACTCGGATGAAGCCTAATGATTTGAACTTGCTTCGCGCAAAGGAGATTGTATCTCTTGCGGCATGGGGCGGCGGAATAATTGCAGTGTGCGGCGGCGGCTCGTTTTTTGTTTTGTTGAGTTGGATATGCACATTCGTTTGGGTTGCCCTGGATGAGAATTGGCGGCGCAATCGCATATCGTTTTGGACAGTCTTTACATTCTTTACCGGCCCAATAGGTTTTTTATTGTATTACCGTTTCCGTCCATCTGTTCCGTCGGTTTGTTCTGGGTGTGGATCCATGATGCCGAGCCAATGGCAGCCGTGTCCGGTTTGTGGTTACACGATATTGGTTATCAGATGGTGGCGTGCAATTGGCAGAAACTATTCCATACTTATCGATTCTCTGGTGCACAGTCCTGTGGATAAGGCCAAAGAGACTGCAAAGCAGCTGACGATCGCTTTTGCCGCGGCAGGCATACTCAGTATTATATTGAATCCTCTTTTGGGCAAAACCTTTGGGCTGGCTATAGAAGTTTTCTCGATAGCTTCATACTGGGTCATGCTGGCATGGTGGGTATATCTGGACAGTGCCTGGCGGAAAATGGACGGTATGCCCTGGGCTGTCCTGGTTCTTGTGACCAATGTGGTCGGTCTGGTGACATATCTGGTGATCAGATACCCCGATCCACAAATGTGCTCACACTGCGGCAGGAGTGTCGCTATCGGCCTGAAATACTGCCCATTTTGTGGTCTGGAGATTGAAAAGATGTGCCCGCACTGCCAGTCGCCTGTAAAACCCGGATGGCAGTATTGCCCGGTATGCTCAGCCAAACTGGCTTTGGAAGAGCCAGTCCAGCCACAATCGAGCCAAGCAGGCATTACTATAAGCGGCAGTGTTCTGGATACATCTGAAAGCAGTCCTATTGCTGGTGCGGTTGTAAAGATAGATTCGCGCGAGGATGATATATGTGCTATCACGGATGCTCTCGGCAGGTTTGAGCTAGCTGGTCTCGATCAGCGTCCATATGTATTAGTCGCGTCGGCGGATGGTTATGTGCTTCAGGCAAAATCATATTCACCGGCTGACGATGCCAACAAGCGAATTTGTTTTACTCTCGATTGCTCCATATTGTCCTAATTGATGAATGTTGGGGAGAGGTAGCTCTACCAACTCCCCTGCAAGAGCATATGAAACCACATCCAGTCGTCTCTGGGCACGGCTCCTATGCTCTTATAAAACTCAATGGCCCGTGTGTTCCACTTGAGGGCGTGCCACTCCACGCGGGCACAGTCTCTTTCCTTTGCGAGATCGATTACATGCAGCAGAAGCGCCTTGCCTATACCCTTACCGCGTAGAGCAGGCCGGACGAACAGGTCTTCGAGATATATTACTTTTTTGCCTGCGAAAGTGGAACAGTTGTGCAGAAAAAGGGCAAACCCGGCAGCCTGGCCGTCAAAATCTGCTATGACAGCTTCGGCGACTGCGCCTGTTCCAAATAGCAGATTGTGAATATCCTGCTCCGTAGCGACGCATTCGTCAGTCATATGTTCAAATTCGGCCAGGTCTCTGACGAGCTCAAATACAAGTGGTACATCCGATTCTGCTGCTGTTCGTATTTTGCAATGTGTGCTCATTTATAACGTATCCTATACTACAGGTCTTGTCTGTTTATCCTTATGCAGACAGTAAGAGTTTCCCTCCCGACAGTTGCTTGCCTGCTGTTTACTTTCTTGCTAGGATATAAGGCGAGCATATAGGTGGAGGAACGAATTTGAGCAAACAAAAGATCATTATTCCACTGGACGTCGATATACCCGACAAAGCAGTTGAGCTGGTACATAAGCTAAGCGGTGAAGTGGGGGCATTCAAAGTCGGGCTGGAACTTATAAACATAGCTGGACCGGCCATATTTGACAAGATCAAGTCAGCCGGAGCCGATAAAGTTTTCTACGATTGCAAACTGCATGATATCCCCAACACGGTCGCCGGAGCGTCGCGCGCTATAGCCAAAAGGGGTTTGTGGCTGTTTAATGTCCACTGCGCAGGTGGTCTGGACATGATGAAAGCCGCAAAACAGGCATCGGTAGAGTCTGCTGAACAAGCCGGGGTGGAGCCACCCAAGGTGATAGGCGTGACGATCCTGACCAGTATAGACCAGTGTGTGCTCAACGACCAGATGCGCGTGCCGGGCACTGTAGCCGATCAGGTTGTTCATTTCGCAAAACTGGCTAAGGAGGCGGGTCTGGACGGAGTAGTTGCCTCAGCGCATGAGATCGAGAAAATCCGTCAGGCTTGCGGCGATAATTTTATGATAGTGACCCCCGGCGTCAGGCCGGCTGGCGGTGATGTAGGTGACCAGAAAAGGGTAATGACCCCTGGCGAGGCAGTGCGTAGAGGCTCGGATTACCTGGTGATTGGCCGGCCGATTATCAAGGCTGGTGACCCGGTAGCAGCCGCGCGTGCAATTGCTGATGAGATTGAGAGAGTCTGATCTATTTTTCGGAAATCTCGGCAAGCATAACTTCCCGACCACCCTCATCACGGCTCTTTATGCCTGCGATGACCATTTTCATCAGCTCGATTGTCTCAGAAAACGGAAATGGTCGGACGCCGGTCATAAGATATTTTACAAATGCTTCGAGCTGTGCTTTGAACGAGTGATATGAGTCGGATATGGCGGCATTGGCATATCCTTTTGTGCCGCAGAGCTGCATCGCGCCGAATATGCCGAGGTCATTAGTTGCCACCACTGTGGCATCGACGCCTTTCTCGTGCTTGAGATGTACTATATTGCGATCCATGCTGCCTGTATTTCTGGCCGATACGAACCCCGGTCCGATTATCGGATATATGCTCTCTAGCGCATGGATTCCGTAGCGTTCCCATGTCTTCGGAGTCAGAATGCTTACATACCGCAGTTCGCCGAGATCGTGTGTGGAGATTTGGTATGGGATAAATTCTTTGCAATAGCGCATGCTGCTCGATGAGAGGATTGGTTTGCCTTCATCGACCCATTTGCAGAAGGTTTCGAGATCCGCCTCGTTATCCACCATCGGCTTATCGACGAAGATTGGAATCCCGGCCTCCACAAACGGTCTGCACCGCTCTACATGCTCATAACCTTTGTCGGTCGCGACGATCACTGCGTCCACCTCACCGATCACATCCTCTGCCTTTGATACAATATTTGGCACCAGTGACGCCTTGGACACTTTTGCTGCATCCGCAGGGTCATCAGTCCATATGTGTGTGACGTGCGCATCCGCTATGCCGAATGTATCTTTCGGCTGCTTGTCGAGATACGCCGGAATGGCCGGGAACGGGCATTTCGCCATTTCATCTTTGTCATATCCATTGAAAATCGCGCTCCATGAGTATGGGTGGCCGTTTCCATCCACCATCCCCAGCATTGCAATCCGAATTGTTGAGTCTTTTACCAGCGGTTTTGCATCACTCATAACATCTTCCTAACCCGGTCGGACCGGAAACACTAAACTATAGTCGGCTATGATTTCTTTATCTTATAGACCCGCAGCATGCTCGGCGGCGGCATTTCCCCCTCACGGGGTTTGTCATAGTTAGCCCCCAGTGTCTCCCAGCACAGCATATATCTCACGCCATCTTCAGAGCATTTGCCGATATCATTGCCGGTCTTTACCATAAGCCCAGGGAAATTTCCTTCCGGTTTTCGGATGATTGCGGATTCTGTTTTTGTGTTCGATACAATCTGCATAGTCTGCTCGTCAATCACGAGTCTTTTGGAGCCGTATTTCTTATGGCTAAACGTCTGCGCAATTTTGCCTGGTCCATATGGCATGACCGCCGACAGCCCGATCTCCGATTGAATCGACCTGCCGCCTTCAAACCACCATCTGTATTTCCAATCAGTGATCCGATGTGTCTTCCAGACTCCGCTTTCCAGACGAGCATCATATATCTGGGTGTTGCCGTCCTTATCATATTTATGGTAAGTGATAATTGGACGCTTTTGAGAATCAAAACCGATTCTTACGTTCGAGTTGATCAGTCCATCACGCACCGGCACATGGTCTACGATCTCTGCAGTTTCATAAGTAATCGGCAGTTCCAATAGCTTACCTGCGCTTGTGTACCAGTGGAGCATGTCCGGGCTTTTTGTATACGAGGGGTCATGATTTGTCGAACAATCAGGGGTGTCTCTCCAGACCCAGCACATGTGATACCATCCGTCCGGCCCGAGCACCGGCCCGTCGATGTATGCATTCCGTTTTCCTTCGCCATCTATCAGCGGCTTATCGAGCAGGCGGCTCCAACTCTGGGTCTTTTCATTATAAACGTTGTATATCTGGTTGCCTGATCCACTTTTGCCGTCGCGGTAAGTAAAAATCAACTCAGTGTTTGGTCCGTTCATAAATCGCGGATATGTGACATGTTCCTCTTGAGTGCCCACCATATGCCCAACGTTTATCATCTCGGAGATATCGAGAGGTTTTTTGGAGCGGAAGTAAACAAGCGGGTTCACGTGCATATTGCCGCATAAATGCAAGTAACCGTTGTTGTCAACAGCCATTGTTATATAGTTGTGACTGTCCCACCCCACCTTTTGGGGCAATTTTGTAAGCTTCCATGTGCGCTCATTTAACTTGCGCTGGGCAAGTGTCATCTGCCTGTCTTTATCATAGAATGTTGCAAACTGGTCATCGCCGTACGTCAACAGGCAAAAACCGACGCTGTGGCCTGACCATACAGGCGCAACATCTATTTTATCGACCACACATTCTTCCCCAGCAGCAGCTATAGAAAAAGTGCAACCAGCCAACAATACACACATACATACCGTTATGATTACAGCAGTTTTCCGCAACTCATTCTCCCAGTCTTTTCGGAACCTCAGCACTGAAGTCATTACTTCTCCGGTTTCGCATCTGCCATCCGTTTCGACCAGTTCCCCGGAAAGAGAATTTTGTCGGACAGGTCTGGCACGGCCTGTGTGACAGCCAGCTGAAGGTCATCATCCAGCGGACCTTTAGCGAACAGCGAAATGTTTTCGTGCATCTGCTGGACAGAATCTACACCGATCACAAGGCTGGTGATCCCTTCGACGCCGAGCATATATCTCACGGCCAACTCAGCCGGTGTTATGCCTGCCTGGCATGCCAGGGCGCAGAGTTTGCGCCGAATGGGAATCACATCGGCTAGCTCAGGCAGAATATCTTTTTCGGGCATGAGTATGAGTCCCTGGAGATACACGCTGCGCACAAATAGTGCAGTGCCTCGCCTTGCAGCTTCAGAACAGATGCCTTTACGAACGAACCTGTGGTCAAGCACGCTCGACGGCATCTGCATTGCTTCCGATAGGCCGGATGTTACCACACTATACGCACCGTCGGGTGTATTAACTGATGATCCGATACGCTCTACCAGTCCCTTTTCTTTGAGTTTTCGCAGAGACTCGGCATATTGCAGAAAGTTATTTTCAGTGTGGAACAGACAGATGGGTATTGCTTCTATGCGCAGATTGGCAAGGGACTGCATTACAGACTTTTCGACAATCGAGTCCGCCTCGGCCATGCTCAGATCATCGGCGATGTGGCATACTTTGGTCGCTACGGTAATCTCGTCCGATATTTTAAGCTCAGCAAGCGCTTTGCCCAGCACAGTTTCGCTCTCGCCATAGAGAGCCGCCGTGTCCAGACAGGTGATGCCTCCTTCATATGCGCATGCGATTATGTCCCGCGCAGTCTCATAAGAGGGCTTGCCGGATGTATTTGCGATGCCGTAGTCAAGCCCGAACTGGACTGTCCCCAGTGTCATGGGCGAAATGTTGAGATTACTGATCTTACTGCCTTGCATAAAAAGTCCTTTTGTTACGCCTCTGGGTCAGGATTTCCGAATCCTGACCCTATAATCACTTGGCCGTGTATCCGCCGTCGACGGGTATATTAGTGCCTGTTATATATGCCGATGCGTCGGATGCCAGAAATACGATGATTCCCATAAGGTCGGTCTGGTCGGCCAGCCTGCCGAGGAATGTGCGCGCACTGTATTTTTTGATGAACGCCTCTGGCATATTGGGGTTCCACAGCCCGCCGGGTGATATACAGTTACACCTGATCCCTTTGGAGCCGTAATAGCTTGCGGTGAAGCGGGTGTAGTTAATCATCCCGCCTTTATGGAAGAAATAGTCCGGATAGAAGCCGGTCATATTGGTGCCTTCATAGATTGTCGAGTCGGGTCCGACCATTCCCTGTATCGAGCCGACATTTATGATCGAGCCTTTTTCATGCTCGGCCATAAGATCACCCATGGCTCGGGTTATTATGAAAAGCCCAGTAGCGTTTATCCTCATACTTTCAGCGAACGCCGAAGCGTCGTCATCATATGCGTTTTTCATAGGCCGTGCGACCGCATTATTGACCAGCACATCCAGGTTGCCTTCTCTTTTAGCGATCTCGTCTCTGACAGCAAGTATTGATGCTTCTTCCGCCAAATCCATATACATAGCTACCACATCTTCGCCTCTCGCCTGATGTTCGGCAGCCACGTCTTTGAGTGCATCGACAGAACGCGATGCTATATAAGTTTTCGCACCCGCTTCAGCCAGAGCAGCCACTATCTGTCTTCCATAGAGTCCTGCTCCGCCCGATACGAGCGCGACCTTGCCTTTTAGAGAAAACATGTCCAGAATCAAAACACAGCCTCCATAACCTGCGGTCAATTCTCATATTATGCAGGTTTATAAAATTGTCCTTTTTGTTGGGTAGATAACTACTCAACAATTGCGTCCTAGTATATTATAATGCAAAGATGCACCAAGGAGGGCAAAGGAATTATGTTAAACTCAAAGATGCTTGCATTGATTGCAATAGCGGCCATGGCGATGATGTCTCTGGCAAGTGGGCTTGCTGCGGCGCCGGCTTATCCCGGCTACACAGGGCTTATTTTCACACCTACAGCCGATACACTCAACATGGGAGGTGTGAACTTCGGAGCGTCATATTTGAGCAGTGATGACATCGACACATCCTATTTTTCAGCCAACATAGGGATCATCAATGGTTTTGAAGTGGGCGCAGCGCTTTTGGACCCGGACGAAGGTGATAATGATACCATCCTGAATGCAAAGTATTCTGTCCTAAAGGAGACGTTCGCCACACCTGGAATTGCCTTTGGTGTCAGTGATCTGACGGATGAGATCGATGTCACACCGTATGTGGTTGTCACTAAGACTCTGGACATTCCCAAACTCACTCTGCACCAGATCAAGGGAAGCATTGGTTTTGGTGACGGTACGCTTGATGGTGTGTTTGCCGGTTTGTCCGCAGTCATCAGCGACAATCTCACCCTGATGACCGAGTATGACACAGACAACCTCAACATCGGCCTTCAGTTTGCAGCAGCCGGTGGATTCAGGGCACATGTAGACCTCATTGATGGTGATGACATCGGTTTCGGTCTGAACTTCAACAAAGGATTCTGATAATTTAGTATTGTAAATTTTATATTGAGTATTTAGGTCTATAGCGCAGTGCTTGATGTTGGCACTGCGCTATATTTTGTTTGTAGGGGTATAAGCAATAAAAACGTGAGGCCTCGCGGATGCTTAGTGGCGGAATACTGGAACTGCGCAAATTCGTCGCTCCTGAATGTGTCTTTGGCGCTGATGCACGGAATTTGGCCGCCAAATACGCTGTCAATTTGGGAGCGCGCAAAGTCATGATCGTAACTGACCCCGGTGTGGATGTAGCCGGGTGGACAGGTGACATCGTGACAGGTTTGCAATCTGTTGGGCTGCCTTACGTGATCTTTGAGAATGTATCATCAAATCCCCGGGATAATGAGGTAATGTCAGGCACCGAGGTTTACCTGAATGAGGGATGCAATTCTTTGATAGCTGTGGGTGGTGGAAGCCCGATTGACTGTGCCAAAGGGATAGGGATTGTCAGCACCAATAACCGAAACATTCTGAAGTTTGAGGGTGTCGATGAGGTCCACATTCCCATACCGCCTCTGATATGTGTGCCCACAACAGGAGGCAGTTCGGCAGATGTTTCTCAGTTTGCAATAATCACGGATACAACCAGACATGTAAAAATTGCAATTGTCAGCAAAGCCATAGTGCCCGATGTTTCCCTTGTCGATCCGGTCACTCTGACGACGCTGTCGTCAGAACTGACAGCAGACACCGGTTTCGACGCCCTCACACATGCGTTTGAAGCGTATGTCTCAAACGCTCAATCGGCGATCACCGATCTTTTTGCGCTTGAGGCTGTTCGTTTGATACACAGATATCTTCCATCCACCATTACAGATCCACTCAATGTTGAACTAAGAGGCTGGGTGTCCATTGCATGCCTGAATGCAGGTTTCGCTTTTTCAAATGCCGGTCTTGGATTGGCACATGCTATGTCCCACAGCCTTGGGGGTGTGCTGGACATTGCACATGGTTTGTCCAATGCAATTTTGCTCCCCCAGGTTATTTCGTTCAACTTCCCATCTGTTGTCGGTAGATATCGGGCTATCGGTGAGGCAATGGATTTGGATATGGCAGGCAAGAGAGATGATGAGATACTAGCCAGCCTGGTTGATGAGTTAGCGCGTTTCAAGGAATTACTTGGCATCAAAGATGATCTCAGTCAGCTTGCTATGGATCGCAACATGATCGGTGGACTCGCCAAAAAAGCGATGCAGGACCCGGATGTTGCAACAAACCCCAGACAACCTAGTCGGCGAGATATTGAGGAGATTTATGAGCGGATCTTCTGATAAACCGCGTAGATGGGAATCACTGCGAAAAAAAGTTATCGGCCTGGGAGAGGAGTCGATAAGAAAGAGCTATTACTCTGAGCTTCAAAAGCGCTTGCGCGAGTTGCAAGAGAGCGAGACTCGGTTCCGGGCAATTTACAACTCAGTCAACGATGTAATCATTGTGCATGATCCAATCACCAGCGAAATCCTTGACGCCAACCAGCGTATGTTTGACGTTCTGGGTTATACTCACGATGAGGTTGTAGGTCTGTATCCAGGCAATTTGAGTTCTGGTGAAGAACCGTATACACAAGATCATGCCATTGAACTAATGAAAGCTGCCATTTCTGGTGAATTTCAGACATTCGAATGGCATATGAGGCACAAGTCCGGGCAGTTATTTTGGATGGAATGGAATTTTCGCTTGGCTGAAATTGGCGGCAAGGAGCGTCTGCTGGCTGTCGGACGTGACATAACAGTGCGAAAGCAGGTGGAAGAAGAAAGACGCTCGCTAGAACAGAGCTTGGAAGAACAGAAACGCAGATTCTATCGTCAGACCATTCTGAGCGTAACCGAGGGTAAACTTGAAATTTGCGATGCAGAAGATGTCAAACCATACATTCATAGCGCTCTAGCAAGCCTGGACGTGTATGAAGCAGTGGACGTTTCCAATGCGCGGCATAAGGTGGAGTATATTATTCGCAGTTATGGCCTCGATGAAGAGTCTCTGCATCCACTGATTGTTGCAGTAGGTGAGGTCATCACCAATGCATTCAAACATGCATTATATGGCAGGGTATACGTAGGCAGGACGGATAATGAAGTATGGGTGGCGGTTGCGGACCATGGCCCCGGCATAGAGTCTCTCGTTTTGCCCAGCGCAGTGTTGCGGCGTGGATTTTCGACCAAACCCTCGCTTGGCATGGGATATTCAATAATGCTTGATGCATGCGACCGCATACTGCTCAAAACCGGGTCGGACGGCACCACAGTTGTGCTGATCAAAAATATGGTGCAGAGAGTGCCAAAACTGTCTGAAATTCCAGATACATGGGAAACAATTCCCGCCTCTGTCTAGCTGTTGACATAAACCCGCTTCTGCGCTACTATAGCGAAGTTTTGCTTGATCTCAAGGGGGATTCCATCTTGTCTGACTGGAAATTGTATGACCACAGATCGGTTGAGTCCATTATAGATGAACTCGGCGGTGTTCCGTGTCCTGAGCATCCCAGGCCCGATCGCGTAAGGCCAGACTGGCTCAATCTAAATGGTGTATGGGAGTTTGCATTCGACCCTGATGATGCGGGTTCATTCGACAAACCGCTCGATGGCAGGATAGTTGTGCCTTTTTGCCCGGAGAGCGTGCTCAGCGGGGTGTATGATGAGGAACTGCACACAATCTGCCGGTATGCCCGCACATTCGATCTGCCGGATAATATGATCGGAAAGCGTGTGCTGCTTCATTTTGGCGCGGTCGACCATGAGTGCGATGTCTGGCTCAACGGCGTCCATCTGGGCAAGCATACCGGCGGGTATGACTCATTTGCATTCGATATCACCGATATAATAAAGCCGACCGGCAATCGCCTCGCCCTGAGAGTCTATGACAATCCTGCGGACATAAAGCAGCGGGGCAAGCAGTCTCCCGCGAGGTGCCCCGAGGGAACCCGATACATGCGGACTACGGGTATCTGGCAGACTGTGTGGTTGGAAGCAGTCGGCGGCACATATATCAAAGACTTGCTGCTGCATGATGATATCAAGACCGGCAAGCTAGCGATCAAAGCTGAGATAGACGGTCCGGCAAAAGACTTGACCCTTACCGCGATCGCATATTTTGGCGGAAAAGAAGTTGTGCGGCAGTCATCCAGGTCAAATGAACTGACACTGACCATTCCGAACCACCGTTTATGGTCGCCTGAAAGCCCGAACCTCTATGAGCTTAGTTTGAGTCTGAGTAGTCCTGACGGCAGTGAGGTCGATTCGGTAGAGACATACTTCGGCTTCCGCAGCACATATACCAAAGACGGCGAGATATATCTCAATGACAAGGTGTTTTTCCTCATATCTGCTCTCGACCAGGGCTATTACCCGGATGGGCTGTATACACCTCCAACTGATGATGCACTGCGCGCTGATGTTGAGTGGGCAAAGAAATACGGCCTCAATAACGTGCGCAAGCACCAGATAATTGCTGAGCCTCGGTTCCATTATTGGTGCGACAAGCTGGGCCTGACCATTTGGGAAGAGATGCCCGATTGGGGCACAGAGCCGGACTTTTGCACTGATTCCGACCAGCACCTGCGCGAATGGACGGCATGTATGAAGAGGGATATCAACCATCCGTGTATAATCGCCTGGGTCCCCAAGAATGAGCAGCACAAGTGGGATGAAGATGATGCTAACTCCGTCAAGTTGAAATTTTATGAGACTTCCAAGTCTGTCGACCCGACCCGACCGGTTGTCGATAACAGCGGTTACTGCCACACCATCACAGATATGGTCGACCTGCACATAAGGCCGCTGCATGGCGAGGACTGGCACATGTGGTTTGAGAGGTGGCGCAAGTCGATAAGGCAGACCGGTGACTTTCAGGCATATGAAAACAGACCCACATACTGCAAGGGCTATAAATATCGCGGCGAGCCGTTGGTGATAAGCGAGACCGGCAACTGGTGGATCGAGGGCTACTTGCCGATGGGCAAGTGGCGGGTGCATGGTGCAGGTCCTGCCGCCAATCTCGATGAATATATGGCGTTGTATAAGCAGTTCTTTCTGGAACTGATGTCGGAACCGGAGTGCGCCGGTTTCTCATTTGTGCAGCTATATGACGTTGAGGGCGAGGTCAATGGTTATCTGACATATGATCGCAAGGCAAAGGTGTCGCCAGAGTTCATAGCAGATGTCCATGCTCAGGGTCTCAAGCTGCGCGAATCACTTAAGTAGGCGTGCTGATCGTCCGGGGAATTCTTACTCCGGACGGGCTTTTAGACTAGATAGCAATCTCTTAATCAACAGAATAAATGAGCGGCAGCGGCTCCGGGCTCCCCGCTCTCAGCTTATAGGAGAAGAAATTGTCAGACTGGAAACTATATGATCACAGATCAATCAAGTCGATTATAGATGAGTATGGCGACATACCGCGTCCCGAACATCCCAGGCCGGATCGTGTGAGGGCGAACTGGCTCAACCTAAACGGCGTCTGGGATTTTGCTTTCGATCCTGATGACACCGGTTCACCCGATAAACCGCTTGATGGCAATATCGTGGTTCCTTTTTGCCCGGAGAGCGTGCTCAGCGGCGTATATGACGAAGATTTGCACACAATCTGCCGTTACGCGCGGTCTTTCGATCTGCCGGATAATATGATCGGAAAGCGTGTGCTGCTTCATTTTGGCGCAGTCGACCATGAGTGCGACGTCTGGCTCAATGGCCGTCATCTCGGCCAACATGAAGGCGGATATGATTCTTTCTCGTTCGATATTACTGACATTGTGAAGCCGGCAGACAATCGTCTTTATCTGCGTGTTCATGATGATCCGAGTGAATCCAAGCCCAAGGGCAAGCAGTCTGCAGAGAGATATCCACATGGCTGCATATATATGCGGACTACGGGTATATGGCAGACAGTGTGGCTCGAGGCGGTCGGCGACACATATATCAAAGACTGGCGTCTGATCGATAATCCCGATAATGGCGAACTAACGATCAGCGCCGAGATCGACGGCAGCGGCACAGGCTTGAGCCTGACTGCATCGGCGTATTTAGACGGCAAAGAAGCATCACACAAAACCGCGAAAGTCGAGCATGGCAAAGCCGGGTTGTCTATAAGTGTGCCGGATGCGCGGTTATGGTCCAATGATGATCCCAACCTGTATGACCTTCACCTGAGCCTGACTTCTGCTGACGGCGTCGAAGTAGATAGTGTGGACACATACTTCGGCTTCCGAAAAATAGACATCAAGGACGGCCAGGTATATCTCAATGACAAGCCGTTCTTTATAATTTCCGCCCTGGATCAGGGTTTTTATCCCGACGGCCTCTACACCCCTCCAACGGATGATGCACTTCGAGCGGATGTTGAATGGGCAAAGAAATACGGCCTCAATCATGTTCGCAAGCACCAGATCGTGGCAGAACCCAGATTCCATTACTGGTGCGACAAGCTGGGGCTGACTATTTGGGAGGAGATGGCAGACTGGGGCGCGGATATCGTTTCAAATATAGACGGTTTTTTGCGTGAATGGACGGCATGTATCAAGCGCGACATCAACCACCCATGCATAATAGGCTGGGTCCCGTCAAATGAGCGCAAAGAGCCTACGAGTGACGCGATGAACCAGGCTAAAGTCAAGCTCTATGAGGCCACAAAGGCGCTCGATTCGACCAGATCGGTAGTCGACAACAGCGGTTATTGCCACACCAAGACCGATATCGTCGATCTGCATGTGAACCCCAAAGACGGCGCAGACTGCCGCAGGTGGTGGAACGACTGGCGCAAGTTTATTGCTGAGACGGAAAATTTCCAGGCATATGAGAACATTCCGACCTATTGTGATGGGTTCAAGCACCAAGGCCAGCCCGTCGTAATCAGCGAAACAGGCAACTGGTGGATCAAGGATCATATGCCTATAGGCCAGTGGAAGCCATGTGGCTATGATCCGGCTGATAATGTCGAGGCTTATATAGCGCTCTACAGAGACTTTTTCATCGCGATGATGGCTGAGCCGCTGTGCGCCGGGTTCTCATATGTGCAGTTATACGATGTGGAGGGCGAGGTAAACGGTTATCTGACATATGATCGCAAACCTAAGGTCGCTGCCGATGTTATTGCCGAAATCCACGCAACGGGGTTGAAACCACGCAAATAAGGTTTTGTGTGTCAAGAAGCGCCTAATGAAACTGAGTCCGCCATGGTTTTGCCATGGCGGGCTCAAAAGACAAAGACTATGATTTGCGCAATCTCAGCCAAACAACCCCTGACAAACCACCAAGCGTGGCAAGCAATGCTGCTGGAAACTCCGGTACGGCATATGGGAATACTGGTTGAGTGACGCGGAACCCAACGTAATAATCTTCATATGTCGGATTATCGACCGCGCGGAATGAAGATCTAAGGAAATCGACGCTGCCTCCATACGAACCACCGCGTCGACCACGGGCAGCCACATCTTCGCCAATATAAATAACGGCTTCATTCCACTCTGTCACGTTTCCGCCCTGGTCGAATGTTCCGTAGGCGCTTTCAGAATTCTCATGAGCACCTGCCTCTGTTCTGTAATACGGATTCCCTATGGTATAGCCGTTGTCGTAATATGTAGCATTGTTGCCAGGGTCAGGGTCGATCAGTTGGTTGGAAGGCGGAGTATTGCTCTGTGTCGGGAAGAGCCAGTAACCGGCATCTATCCCGCCCTTATAATATGCTGCTTTATACCATTCATTTTCATTTGTGACCGCCCATTTCCAATCTGTATTTCTTTGAATGTCGCGGCCGTCGGAATCGGTGTAGTCGTTGAGCGTGTACGCCCCGTCTTCGGTGGTCGTTTCGTCCTGCTCGCCGGTTGGCTGGCCGTTATGGAGCCAGTTGGCGAAACGGCACGCATCCCAATAACTCACATAGTTAACAGGTCTATTTTCCCATCCTAATGCTATGCTGTAACTGTAGTTGCCTGCATCACCGATCTGCTGTATCTTGCAGCCATAGTTGCTGCTCCACATATCGAGGTTATACAGTCCATGTGTATCGTCCTTTGCCACTGCGTTGAGGAAAGCGCAATACTCTCCGGCGGTAACTTCATATTTGTCGATTTTGTAGGTGTAGGGCACACTGCCGTATCCGGTAAGCGGGTCCGCTTCGTTTTCCGGGTCGCCGACAGTTACGGTATCAATGGTAATGGCGGCACAAGTGGCGATGCTTAAAGCCAGTAGCGAAAGAACAGCCGTTACTACAAACATGCATTTCATTGTTATCTCCTCCTATACAATATGTTGTAGCCGCACGACTTCTACTGCTTGCCGTAGTCTTATTGTAGATAAACTCGCCAACATTGTGTAACATTATGGCTGTGTTGTCAATGGTATTTTCTTAATCTGTTCATCTGCTGAGCCTGTGCGGGTTGAAAATCTGGTAACATTACCAGGTTTTACAGCGCTGTGGCGTACGAACAGGAGTTATCATTTCCACAGCAAAGGGCAAAAGTGGGGTAACGGCACAATACTAGCCAGCATTATTTGCGAGAAACATGAATAATGCTCTCGGAGACCTGGATTATGCGGGGAGCGTATAATCCGTACTGGAGTCGGTTTTAGAACATTGGAATAAACCCGCAAAAGTACGGGGATAAACCAGTCATTTTACGTGGAAAACTCATGATGAGAGAATACAACACTCGTTTGCCGCTCAGATGTGTGGAGGACGGCCATGGGCAAAGACAGTTATTCAGTCGACTGCGAAAGGCGAGCAGTATGGGCACAGCAGAGAATTCTTATGCTGCTTGATGCTGCCCTGCGAGATGAGCCTGTGCAAGTTCGCTCAAAGATTGGCCTCCCGAAATCTGCCCATTCGCGTCGGGGCGAAAAATCTTCGGGGTCTTGTGACCCGGCTTGAAGATATCGATGCGAAAAAAGCCCGGATGCATTTGCACCCGGGCTTTTTCATATCTCGCAATTGGTAAAGCAAATTCGGATATAATCGCAAAAACACGGTTTGTAATATTCGCGATCACATTCAGACTAATCCTCAGTTACGTTCTCGACAGCAGTAATCTCAGGAACCTGGCTCTTTACCACTCTTTCGATTCCCATCTGAAGTGTCATTGCAGCCATTGGGCATCCGTGACATGCTCCCTGTAATCTAACTTTTGCCACAGTCCCTTCCACATCTATAAGTTCCACATCGCCGCCGTCAGCCTGCAGTGACGGTCTGATCTGTTCCAGTGTAGCCTGCACCTTTGCGCGCAGATCGTTTGCTTGTTCTGTCAACTTATTTGCTCCCTTCGGTTTATGCTTCCACCGCTTCGTGATGGAGGTCCTCGTCCGCTTTGAGTTCGAGTCCTTTGCCGGTCGTCTTGACCAGGTAGTCATCAATTGCCCTTCGCACGGCCTGTTCAGCCAGCACTGAGCAGTGCATCTTAATCTTGGGCAGGCCACCCAGAGCTTCAGCCACTGCATCATTTGTGAGCTTGAGTGCTTCATCCAGTGTCTTGCCCTTTATGAGGTCGGTGGCCATGGAACTGGTGGCGATAGCCGCTCCACAGCCGAATGTCTTGAACTTGACGTCTGTTATGACGTTGTCCTTGACCTTGATATACATGTTCATAATATCTCCGCACACGGGGTTTCCGACTTTTCCGATGCCGTCCGCATCTGGAATCTCGCCCACATTATGCGGGTTGGCAAAATGCTCCATTACTTTGTTGCTATAGCCCTGGTTCATAACAATGCCCCTTCAGATTCAACACTAAATATAAAATCTCGAATACTAAATCGAACGCTGCGTTTTGAGTTTATTTATCACGCAAAATGAGACGTGTTCCATGCCGCATTTAACACATGCGCGGTCGATGTTATCAACCTCCGCCAGCGACGACTTAAGAAAACTCTCAAGTCCTTCGATGAATGCGAGTCTCTTCTTTTCCGGCATGCTCACTAATACTGTATCAAACCACTTCGACCGACGCTGCCGCATCTCTTCGACCACTGCGCGACCGGCATCAGTCAGTTCTATGCTGGTCAGCCTGCGGTCAGTCTCATCTTCACTTCTGGTGACCAGTTCCTTTTTGACTAGCCGGTCAACAAGTTGGCTGGCCGCCGACAGGCTCACTTCAAGCCCGTCTGCAATCTTACGTATTGGTGATGCGCCGTGCAGAAATACATATTGCAGACATTCCATCAGCGAACGGGTGATCTCTTCGCCGCAGTGCATGCAATACATTGCGTCCGACGCCGCCTTCTGGACCGTTTCCACAAAAACTTCAGCGATTATTTCTGCATATTGAGCCGAGTCTCTGTTTATTGATTTTTGCTCAGCCGCCATTGATTAAGCCCCTTAACTAATAAGCAACTTTATTATACCACTTCATGTGCATTTATAACCAGCTCTGCATAAAAAAATTCTCACCCTCGCATCCTGCCTCTCAATTCTCAATTCGTTTGGCGCATATTGGGCAAGGGTACACCTCTATTGAGTGTATTCGACCGGCAAAGGAGGAGCAGCGAAGCATGTATAGTATGAAGATTGCTGCATTACTGTTAGTCGGCATGGCTATGGCAGCCATGTCCGTTGGCGCTCTCGCAAACGGCGAGGACTGCAACATCAAAGAAGTCGTCGGTCAAACGTGGCTGGCTACCGGCACAGTAACGGATGTAGACGGCCAGACGTTCTATATGCAAGGCAAGGACAACAATTCATACAAAATTGACACGCATAAAGCGGAGATAATGATAGGGGAAGTGAAAGTCGAGCATTATTTGCTCAAGGCCGGCGACACGGTGAGGGTCTATGGCACGGTCGGTGACGGGTGTAAGATCAATGCGTCCCGTGTGAGGATTTTCACGGCTGAGGAACTGTCGTCAGGTGTGCTGCCTGAGGGAGCAGGACCCGCAAAAGAGGTCAAAATAATAATTGAAAAGGATACCGAGCCTGGTTGTGCTCCGTGTGGTAACCAGTGGCGCGGCAGGGGATTGATTACCTATATAGACTATTTGGCAAAACGCCTCAAGGTGCAGACACCAGCCGGACACTATACGATAGATATAGGGAACGTGCCTTTGATATATGGTGCGACCATAATCGGCCTGGCTCAGTTGAACCAGGGCGACGCCGTGAAGATATCTGGAAACATTGTCGGAGTAAACGAGGTCCAGGCGCAGACTATTCGCGTAACACGCAGCAGAAGCGAGGCCGAAAACTCGCTTCCTCTGACACCGGCGAGTGTGGCCGGATTGATCGAGCAGGTCGATTATCCGTCATTCACATTCAGGATGCGCACGGAGAACTCCGAGCTGGTGATCTCTGTAGATGAAGACACGGTGATCCAGCGTCAGCTCACACGAATATCCATGCTCGACTTGAAACCCGGCATGAGGGTCAAGATGACCGGATACGGCAGTCCCGGCACGGGTTACGCTGCCCAGCATATCCAGATAATAAGCGCGCCGTAAAGTCTGCTTTCCATAGGGCAATGCGCCCATGCTGACCACCAAGCCTCCGGATTCATGATCCGGGGGCTTTTTGAGCACTAAAAAGGAATGGAGGGACGTTTGAAGAATTAATTCAATAGCAAGGGACTAATATGTGGAGGCCAAACGATTGACAAAAAGAGATGCGCTTTCTATTTCGCTGAAGGTACTTGGTGTCATCAGCCTTGCGTATGCCATTCTCATCATTCCGAATTTGTTTCTAAGTACTGCTATGCCGATATCCAGTATTACGCAGGGCATAAGCCGGTCAACATTTATATGGATAGATGCCATAGCAATCGTGCTTTATGCCACACTCTCGTGCTGGCTGATCGCGTCGTCCGATTCGTTATCCCGAATGATGGTCAAGGATGATTCACCAGTCTCGCTGCCCGAGTCATTGAGAGAAAAGAAGGCGGTGTTCATTTTGGCCGTAAGGGTGCTTGGGGTGGTCTTTTCTGTGCAAGGCATAGGCTTCCTCGCCGGTATTATCGGCGATATGAGTTTTAAATACTTAAGTCGTGCTCTCGCAATAATCCAGTGGTCGAGAATACTCGATTTCGTGTTGTATCTTGGAGTAGGCGCATATTTGCTGCTGTGCAGCAGACAGTTCGCAGCATTTATATATCGACATGAACCCGACAATGGAGGCTGCGCTGATGACTGATCGTAACGCATTGTCCCTCGGTTTGAAAGTTGCGGGTTTTGCTTGGGCTGTGCGCTGTGTAAGCACACTCTATTCAACGCTGCGCTCTCTGTGTTTTGTAAATATGAGTTTTTATGGCGAAAAAGTGTATTCACCAACTTATCCGCTTCGAGTTTTCGGATATCTGGTGGTAACTGTGCTGATAACAATTTGCTTTTTTGCATTCAGTGACAGATTGGCGAAGCTGATAATCAAGCATGAGAAAGAACTCTCGGTCAAGACAATTTTCGGCGCTGCGGTCGCACTGACTGGGATCGTATTCGTGGCAGTCTCATTATTATCACTATATTCAAGTTTGATGGAAGTAATATGTGTCGGCGAAAACCAGACAGCCTGGTCAAAAGCATGGATAGCAAGCAAACCATGGGGTCCGCTTGTGCAGTCCGTTGTCACATTGATGATTGGTCCGTTTCTCGCCTATCGACCGGGATACATTGTTGACTTAGTGTACAACCACAAGATATCAGAGCCGGAGTAAAGTAAATGAGCAGTGAACTCAACGCTGTTACAGGCGCATTCGGCTTCAGCGGTCGATATATAACCGAGCGTCTGCTTGCGAAGGGCATTAGTGTTGTCAGTCTCACAGGCCATCCTGAACGTTCTCATAACTTTGGTGACAGGGTCACATCAAAGCCTTTCAGTTTTGATGATCCAACTGAGCTTGCCAAAAGTCTGCAAGGCGTAACTACACTATATAACACCTATTGGATTCGTTTCGAGCGCGATAACATCACCTTTGATAAAGCCGTGGCAAACTCATGCGTTCTGATAGATGCTGCGAAGAGTGCAGGTGTGCGCAGGATTGTCCACATCAGCATTACGAACCCATCGGTGGACTCTCCCCTGCCATATTACAGCGGTAAAGCACTTGTGGAGGAGACGATTGTCGAAAGTGGGTTATCCTATGCGATCTTGAGACCCAATGTCCTTTTTGGAGACCAGGGAATATTGATCAACAACATTGCTTGGTTTCTCCGGCACCTGCCTATGTTCGGTGTTCCAGGTTCTGGTGAATACAAGATACAGTCGATCTTTGTTGAAGACCTTGCCGACCTGGCTGTAGAGTGGGGAGGCAGGGGTGAGAATACGATATTTGATGCTGTCGGCCCGGAAGTATATACATTTGATAACCTAATTCGGCTAATCAAGGATGTCATTAACAGCAGAGCAATTGTAATACATATACCGCCCATATTTGCGTTGGCTGCCACTCAGATTATTGGCACGCTTGTGCATGACGTGGTGCTGACTCCTGAGGAGGTGAATGGTCTGCTCGCGAACCTGCTTGTGTCCAAAAATGAGCCTACCGGCCATACAAGCCTCGCAGGATGGATTGAATCAAATCGAGAATGGCTGGGGAAGGAATACTTTTCAGAAGTCAAGAAACACTTCCAGTAGATTTAGTATTTGCAATTTTATATTTAGTATTTGGAGTCTCATATATGAAACGAATAGCAGTTTTAACCAGCGGCGGGGATGCGCCGGGCATGAATGCCTGCATTCGAGCCGTGGTCAGATATGGAATGGCTGCGGGGGCCGAGGTCTACGGCGTCACTCGTGGCTACGCAGGTCTGATGGAAAATGAAATAAGAGTGCTTACTTCTCGCGATGTGGGCGGAATAATCCGCCAGGGCGGCACGATCCTCATGAGCGCCCGATCGATGGAATTCAAAACCCCTGAGGGTCAGGCAAAAGCGCTTGATGTGCTTCATGGATGGAACATAGATGGCCTGGTCGTGATCGGTGGTGATGGCTCTCTTCATGGCGCGGCATGCCTCAACGATCTGGGTTTTCCGGTGGTTGGAGTGCCGGCTTCAATAGACAATGACATATCGGGCACGGAGATGGCGATAGGCGTAGATACGGCCTTGAACACAATCCTCGATGCAATGGACAAGATCAAAGATACTGCCAGTGCTCACCAGCGCGCATTCATTATAGAAGTCATGGGCAGGGAGTATGGCTATTTGGCGCTTATGTCTGGGATCGCGGGCGGCGCTGAGATGGTTGTTTTGCCGGGTGTGCAGGTTGATAAGGGAACAGTGATCCGCGAAGTCAGGTCTGCTTTTCTGCGCGGCAAACCGCACTTTATTATTGTGGCAGCCGAGGGGGCTTCCACACCCGAGAAATCAATTACGGCGCTTCTGACCGAGTATGTGACTGAATCCGGCCATGACGCACGATCGACTGTGCTGGGTCATGTCCAGCGCGGCGGCAGCCCTACGTGCTATGACAGGCTCCTAGGCACGCGACTCGGCGCGGCGGCAGTGGACAGCCTTATTGCGGGTAATACAGGCGTGATGGTAGGGGTTACTGGCAACAATATGGTGACGACCGATCTCGGTGCCGTGCTTTCAACACGTCCTGAACTCAGCCTTGAAGCCCTCAAGCTCGCAGAACCACTGGCACACTAAATTTAGTATATGATATTTGATATTGATTATTTGCGGTGTTCGGGCGTATCAGATTGCGCCCGAACAAAGAGCCTTATCGATCTTCTTTTGTATAACACCTGTCCTGATAACCGCGCTTCCCAGCGGAATGCCATAGCCTCCTATCGTCATCTGTGACATATCTCCCGGAAACACCTTGTTGGGCATCAGGTGGACCGCAATAAGCTCCTTCCCCAGATCGACAAGCTCATCAAATATGTGCGAGTTATCCACTATTGGGATGCGGGGGTAGTCGGACTTGAGGAAATCGGCATAGCGCGCTCTATACTGCACGCTGTAAAGGACCGCATATATGTAAAAGAAGATTCCATCATTGTCCGATTTGAGATTGGATTTTCTGTGTCCATCAGTATAAATATATTTCGGCAGCAGCATGGCTCCGCCTCGGCGGAACAAATTCAGGTCAGTCGGACAGTCCGCACAGAAAACTACATCCCATTCGCTCGATCCAGTAACCCGACCTGCACGCCCGACGGCCAGGGCTATGTTGTCATGAAGCATGTTCTCCATAAAAGGCAGCCTTGGCCGCTCCATGACGGCCTTTGACAGATACACCCAGCGCCTGTCGAACGGCCTGTAGGTCGCCTCCACAATTTTGCTTTCCCAGTCCGGGTCGAGTTGAAGTGTTTGTCTTGCAGACTCGATATCCAGGTCACCTACTGCATAGCGACCGCGAATCTCATCCGGTGAGATTTTGTCGTCTCTGAGAGCCGTTATTCGTTCGAGCAGAGCCTGCCTGTCCTCATCGACAGCGAACTCATCGCGCGAGGTCACAAACCCTACGCTCCTTTCATTGAACAGGTCCAGGATAGAAGGGTATGCGTAATACTCCTTCTGAAGGTCATTATCGACTGGAATGAAGAGGTTGAACGGCTTTATAGGTGTTATATCTTTCCACGGAGTATCAGTGAAGCTCATATGCGATAGAGTGTCGAGTTTTTGCGTGCGGGTGCCGTGCAGTTGAGTATAGTATAAACGTTTGTTGTTGCAATCCGCGTTTTTTACCATAAACGATATTGCGACACCCATCTGGATAGGGAACACATTCTCGTCTGAGCGTTCTGCATTTATCTTTGCATTGCCATTGAGGTCCAGGATATAAGTGTGGTTGAAAGAGCGCATCAGGCTTTCGCGCATCACTCGAAATGTCGGGTTAAAAAGGTAACTGTGGTTTGTGATGAACGCGACTATACCCTTGTCTGCTGAATCTATATGATTCTGAGCCATTCGCATGAACTTTACATAATCGTCCTGGAGCCATTTGGGGTTGCGTTCGGCAAGGCCATCTTTATAGTCGGCAAGCAGTTCTTCGATTTTGCCTGCGTTGGACGAATGGCCTGAATAGGGCGGATTGCCTATTATGACCGGCATATTATTCCCAATGTCGAGGTCTGTCTTATCGAGACTGTTGGCTTGGATAATCTCTGATTTTCTCAGGATGTGCAAAGCCAGTTTTGCTGGGGTCGGATCGAGTTCCATACCGATCAGTCGACCGTGTTTGCAGTTGTCTTCGATGTATTTTAGAAATGTTCCCATCCCACAGCACGGGTCGATCACCACCGCATCCTGCATCGATATGCCCATGTTTGCGGACAATATAGACTCGACACAGCGGACCATGTATGAGACAATTGTCGGAGGGGAATAGTGCACTCCGCGTTTTCTTGAAGCCAATGCGTTGCAAGCTCTGGTGAACTCTTCAAAGAAGTATATAGCCGGGTCTTTGCCCTCAGCCACGTAGTCCGTGAAGACCTGGTCGAGGTCAATATGATCCAGAACTGCAGCCACCTGTTTTGTGATCGGGCAATTATGTGGCGTGGCGATGGAAGATTGCAGTAGTCTGTCCAGAAAAAGGCTGTAGGCTTCGTATTGCGTGTCTGGGTTTGAGTCCTGACGAACGATCCCAGCCAGCATATCGGCCAGTTTTTTGGGAGTCTGCACATTAGCCATAAAGATAAGTTATCATCCCCAGCCACTCGAGTCAATACTCGATCCAATACTCAATACATAATACCAAATCTAAAATCACATGGATGCTCGTCGGAAGAAGGAAATGCACGGGCTTGCATCAAAGGGGTTATGGATGGACAATGGGCGAATGTCATATTTTTCTTGAGGAGAAGTAACATGTCGAATTTGAAAGGAACCAAGACGGAAAAGAATTTACTGACGGCATTTGCCGGGGAGTCTCAGGCACGCAATCGCTATACTTTCTTTGCCGGCCAGGCCAAGAAAGATGGGTATGAGCAGATTGCAGCCATATTCGAGGAGACCGCGAACCAGGAAAAAGAGCATGCCAAGCGCCTTTTCAAGAATCTTGAGGGCGGCGAGGTTGAGATAACAGGCGCATTTCCCGCCGGTGTGATCGGAACCACATTAGAGAACCTGAAAGCTGCAGCCGCAGGCGAGAACCATGAGTGGACATCAATGTATCCTGACTACGCAAAAGAGGCACAGGAAGAGGGCTTCGACGGCATCGCAAAGATGCTGGAGGCTATAGCTGTTGCAGAGAAGCAGCATGAGAAGCGCTATAATGAACTTGCAGCCAATATCGAAGCGGATATAGTTTTCAAGCGAGACGGCGTGGTGGTATGGCGATGTCGCAACTGCGGTTATCTGCACACGGGCACTGAGGCTCCAAAAGTCTGCCCTGCTTGTGCGCATCCGCAGGCTCATTTCGAGCTGCTTGGGGAAAACTGGTAGGCAAAGGAGTTTAAATGGCGCTAACTGGCCTGGATATATTCAAGCTGCTGCCGAAGACCAACTGCGGCGAGTGCGGTGTGCCCACATGCATGGCCTTTGCCATGAAGATGGCGGCAAAGTCAGCCGAACTCGCCGCTTGTCCGTATGCTTCCGATGAGGCTAAGGAGAAGCTGGGAGCGGCAAGCAAACCGCCGATTCGGTCGGTGAAGATTGGTCCTGCCGGTCATGAAGTGGTGGTCGGCGGCGAAATAGTGATGTTTCGACACGAGAAGACCTTCGTGAACCAGACGGCCATTGCAGTCGCGTTTACAGACGATCTGCGGCCGGACGATCTTGCGCATCAGGCTGCTCTCGTGCGTGACTACTGTCTTGAGCGTGTCGGCGAGCAGCTTACGCTGGATATGGTCCTGATCGAGAATGTGACGGGCGAGGTTGAGCAGTTTGTCACGGCAGTCAAAGAAGTGATCGGCACAACAGGCCGCCCGGCAGTGCTTATGAGCGACAATCCCGACGCTATTGAGGCTGCGTTGAAGGCAATTGACGGTCAGAGACCGCTGATCCATGCCGCCACGCCCGATAATGTCGAAGTAATGGCTAAACTGGCGCTGGATTATAAGTCGCCACTTGTTGCGCGTGCGAAGTCTCTCGATGAACTTGCTGACCTGACTACGAAGTTGGCTGGGATGGGCGTGCAGGACATAGTTCTCGACCTTCCGTCAGATAACCCCGCCGCTGCAATCCAATATAACACAATCATACGCAAAGCGGCGCTCAAGAACACATATGAGCCTATGGGCTATCCGGTCATCAATTATCTGACTGGCAGTGATCTGCCGTGTCTGGTTGCCGACGCATCGAGCCTGATGTGTAAATATGCCTCTATTCTTGTGATCGACAGCCTGGCTTATGAAGCGCTGCTGCCTGTGATGATGCTGCGTCAGAATATCTTCACCGATCCACAGAAGCCAATTCAGGTGGAGCCTAAGGTTTACCCGATTGGTGACGCTGGTGTGGACTCGCCAGTGCTGGTCACCACCAATTTCTCCCTGACATATTTCATCGTCTCCGGTGAAGTCGAAAACTCGGGTGTGCCCGCGCATCTGGCGATTGTCGACTCCGAGGGCATGAGTGTGCTTACAGCATGGGCTGCCGGCAAATTCTCAGGCGAGAAGATTGCCGCATTTATCAAAGAGTCCGGCATTGCAGACAAGATAAAGAGCCGCAAGCTGGTGATCCCCGGATATGTCTCTCAGATAAGCGGCGAACTGGAAGAAAACCTGCCGGGCTGGGAGATATCAGTCGGCCCACAGGAAGCCTCAGACTTGGGACCGTATATGAAGATGCTGGTGGCGTAAAAGCCTATGCACACAGTAAAGTTTCTGCCGTCGAATAAAGAGATCACAGTCCCGACTGAGACGCTTATTTCGGATGCAGCCATCAAGGCGGGCATCGGAGATTTGCATCTGCCTTGTGGAGGCAAAGGCACATGTGGCAGATGCCTTGTCGAACTGGTGGAGGGACATGTCGAGCAGGACAAAGCCTCGAAGATAGACAGCGAACTTGCCAAAAAAAACCTTGTAATGGCATGCCGCTCGCACATTACGGGTGATATTACCGTCCGTATAACACCGGCACATGACATCTCGATGCGTGTTGTCGGCGACAGCCACCTGCTCATAGGTGAAGACCATTTGCCCGATATGACAAGCCTTACGCCTCTCGTAAGAAGTGTGGAGCTGACAATTCCGCCTGCGTCGATAGACGAGAACTATTCAGACTGGCAGCGCATGGTTCGCGAGCTTTCCAAACATACCGGTTCGCAGCCGATTACTTCAGATGTCCATGTATTGCAAAGTCTTGCTTCGGCGGTCCGTGAGCAGGACGGCAATGTGACTGTCCTGTTTCACTCGAATAAATCCGGCGTGAGAGTGACTGAAGTCTTGCCGGGTCACGATACGAATAAACTCTACGGTGTCGCGATAGACATAGGCACGACCACAGCCGCACTCCAGCTTGTCGATCTGGTGGGCGGCAGAGTCGTATCGTCCAGAACGTCATATAATGCCCAGATCAGGCTCGGCTCGGATATAATCAGCCGGATAGACTATGCCCGCACACCTCAAAAACTGAGCGAACTCCACAGCCTGGTGATCGAGACCATAAACGGCCTCATCGCCGATGCTGCCACAGACAGTGATCTGCACGCGGATGATATCAAAGCCGCATTTATCTCCGGCAACATGACCATGATCCACCTGTTCCTGGCTCTGCCGCCTAAATATATACGCGAAAGTCCGTATGTAACGACTGTTAACGCAGTGCCTTGCTTGAGTGCAGATCAGGTCGGGCTGAATATAGCGAAAAACAGTCCTGTGGAGTTTGCGCCTGGGGTGGGGAGCTATGTGGGAGGCGATATTACTGCCGGTCTGCTGTGCACAGACATCCCAACCAATTCTGACGAAGTATTTTTATTTTTGGATATCGGCACGAATGGCGAAATTGTGCTGGGAAATGCCGACTGGGTGGTCTCATGCGCATGTTCAGCAGGTCCGGCATTCGAGGGTTCGGGGATCAAGTGCGGCATGCGCGCTTCCGAGGGCGCAATCGAGTATGTGAAAATAAGTGATGACCTGGGCCGGATCGACTGCGATGTGATAGGCGGTGTGAAGCCGTCAGGCATCTGCGGATCGGGACTCATCTGCCTGCTTGGAGAACTCTTTATTCATGGGATAATCGACCAGATGGGTCATTTCAACACCGATCTTGCAACGGATCGGCTTGACTGCATTGACGGCAAACCTGTCTTTATAATAGAGCGAGCCGAGAATACAGCCAACAGCCAGGACCTGATAATCACTGAAGTTGATATAGAAAACCTGATGCGCACCAAAGCCGCGATATATGCCGCATGCTCTCTGATTCTGGACAATGTAGGGCTGGATTATGCATCAATATCGCGAGTATACATAGCAGGCGGGTTCGGCAGGTATATACACATCGAAGATGCAGTTCTGATAGGTATGCTGCCCGACCTGCCGTATGAGCGGTTTACATATATAGGCAATTCCTCTCTCACCGGCTCGTATATAGCGCTTTTGTCTCAGGACCACAGGGATCGGCTGACAGAAATCGCATCAAAGATGACTTATATAGACCTCAGCAGCGATAACCACTATATGGATGCCTACCTCAGCGCTCTGTTTTTGCCTCATACTGACATTGGCAGGTTTCCGTCAGTTGCAAAGTTGATAGGGCATTAACAAGTGCTTCTTCTCGCTAACGGACAAATGGGAGGGCGTTCCTCCCGCCGAGCCTTTGTATTTTTACATGCTTGTGTGAGATAATAACTGCGGCATGAGCGCGAAAAAAGACAATCCAAGAGCATATCTGCTGCGCGGCGATGACGATTTCCAGAAGAACAAGCACCTGGACAAGCTGCTCAGGACCCTGGTGACGGGCGATTTTGCCGATTTCGATCTGGAGCCGATGGAAGGTGATGGAGCCACTTCCGACCGCATCATCACCGGCCTCAATATTCCTCCGTTCGGCTCAAAACAGCGTGTGGTGCTGGTCAGGCACGCAAACAAGATGCATCCAGATGAGCAGAGCAGACTGGCCGAGAAGATCGGTTCCATTTCGCAGACAGGCTGCCTGATTTTGGTGAACCCAGCCGCTGAAAAAGTCGACGGCAAACCCAAAAAGGGTTCCGAGGTTATAGGCGACCTCTCAAAGGCTGTGCGCAAGGTCGGCGAAGTCGTCGAGTTCGGGAAAATGCGAACCGACGCCGCGATCAAATTTGCCATGACTGCATTTACCGATTCGGGCAAGAAAGTCGTCTCGCCTGTGGCAGCCGCACTTGTCCAGCGTGTCGGGACGGATTCGTCTATACTTTCGACCGAGATCAAGAAGCTCATAGACTATTCGGGCGATGCTGAGACAATATCAGTCCAGGACGTTGCAGCAGTCACAAGCGAGACGCATGAGGAGAAAGTGTTTAAGCTGGTCGACGCGGTTGCCGCAAAGGATCAGGCGCTTTCGTTGAGGCTCCTGGAAGAGATATTCGAGTTCAGCGACGATCCGCGCGCCGAAGCTCCCAAGACCCTTGCCGTGATCGCGCGTCAGTTCCGTATGGTCTGGCAGATGAAACTGCTTAATGAGATGGGGGTTAGGTCATTCACGAAAAGTGACGTGCCGGACAATATCAAAGATATGCTTCCCACCGACACCAACATACTCGACATCCTCTCCAGACAAAGCTGGCAGGCCGAGCGGCTCTCTCGCCAGGCGAGACCGTTTTCACGCTCGGACCTAACCAGATGCTTCAGCGCAATAGCAAAGGCTGATCAGATGCTTAAATCCATTGACGGCGATATGGAAAACCCTGAGATGGTGATGCAGCTTTTGGTCATCGAGCTTGCGCGAAAATAATCAACCTGCCGTCCTTATCAAGCATCTATGACATCATGAAACTTCGCGTTGCGATTTGGTGAATGAAATAACACCAAATGCGATATTGACTACTGCAGAAAATGATGCATACTGCTAATACAACTTACTTCATATGTGGGCGGGTGTCAGGTTTGTCTTGGAGCGGACCGGCAGGCAGGCTCCACACTCATTCCTGATAAAGTCCTCTTTTTATCTATTGCAGAGCAGGTTTCTTCAAGCAGTGTTATAGGGCGAGATCATGATTCCGCATGCTTGCATTGTTTGTGAACCGATTAGGTCTCAGGCGTGACTTCTCGAACATTTTTTGTTAGTGAAGAGCACAATTTTGGGTATCCTGATATCGACTTCGCGTTTTATAGGCCACACGCAATAGGAGGTGCACCGATGGCAACATTTATTGATTACAGAACACCGTTGAAGGTGGAAGCATATCTGGATGACATAATCTTTCCCTGCTCACGCTACGAAATCCTGCGCTGTGCTGAGGAGAACGAAGCACCCGATGCGATCCTCGATGCCATAGAGAGCCTGCCCGAGCACAGATATCGTGACATCAAAGAAATTCTCGGCAAGTTCGAGTGATTTAGTATTTGAGATTTTATATTGAGTATTTGTCTTTATCAAATGGTCTGGGACCAAACTTGGTCCCAGACCATTTTTTTCTAATAGCTGGATTCTCGGTTTGCTGTGTGGACACACTTGTCGATAAATAAGTTAATGTACTGCTTGACATAATCAATATATAGTGGCATAATAACTTAAATTAGTTAATATAAGAGGGTGTTTCGACCATGGAATGGTATGAACTTACCAAGATGACAAATGGCGCAAAAGTGCTGGTCGAACGGGTGAGAATCGAAGACAAAGACGTTGCCATAGAAGGCAGCTTCGAGTTGCCGCCGCTGGCTAACCTGTCGGCGGAAGATCAAGTCTTTGTAGCGGCGTTTGTCCGCTGTCATGGTTCAATCAAGCAGATGGAGCAGACGTTTGGCGTCAGCTATCCTACAATCAAATCACGTCTGAACCGTATTGGCAACGAACTAAAGTTCGTTGAAGTTGCCTCACCTGTCTCACAAGATGAAGTTCTTGCAAAACTCGACCGAGGTGAAGTATCGGTCGAAGAAGCATTGGAGATGATGAGACGATGATACCGCCTTCACTGCTTCTGCTAAAGATTGGCAAGCGGCGAATCGTTATTCCGCTTTTCCTGTTATGGCCTTTGGCAATACTATTGGCGCCGATTGCCATTATTGTGTGTATTACCTTTGCCATATGCACGCGGCAGGCGAGGTGCCTGACGCTCGTACAAAAGCTCTATGCAATGATCTGCGCATTACGTGGTCTGGAGGTAGACGTTAATGGCAAAGGAAATGGCGTCTTAATTTCTATTAAATGAGGATGATTGAAATGAATGACGAAAACAAACAAATTCTAACCATGCTTGCGGAGGGTAAGATTTCCGTTACTGACGCAGAACGCTTGCTCGATGCAGTCGATGCTTCGAAAGATGTGCAGACATCTGTCGAACAGCCCGCGAAAGCAAAGCCAAAGTATCTTTGTGTTGTAGTAGAAGGTGAAGACAACATAAATATCCGCGTGCCGCTTCAACTTCTATATGCTGGAATGCAATTCACGTCTCTGATTCCCCAACAGGCTAAAGAGAAAATTGAATCCGAACTGGAAAGAAAGGGGCTCAATTTCGATCTGTCGAATATGAAGCCGGATGCCATCGATGAGATAATCAGCGCATTCGGCGATCTTGAGATAAACGTTGACGACAAAGATGGGGAACATGTAAGAATATTCTGCAAATAGCTCAGCCGGGCGCGATGTCTGAATAATATATGGCCCTGAACTCAGTCGCGCCCGAAAGATAACCCTACAATATCAGATTTCTACAAAATATATTTCATAATGCTGCGTCTTATTAAGTATACAAGCATTGTCCTCTCAACTGGCCATGACACGGGCATCATAAGGAGTGGCATCATGAACAGGTATTTGATCGCACTAACCGCTCTACTTATTCTGGCATTTTCGACGTGCATTCCTGCGCTTGCGCAGGATTCTCAATCCGATCAGCCGGCAGCTTCAATTACGGATACCACTAACAGCACTTCTGTGGATACTACAACCACAAATACTTCTGACGGAACCACAGCTAAAGACAAAGACAAGGATAAGGAAGAGAAAGACCGCAAAGAAAAAGAAAAATTGGAGTACAAGGCGCGTGCCGAGGCCGAGCGGCGTGAGCGAGTTGAAGATAAACAGCGCAGACAAGAGCATTATAATCTTAACAGTCATACTTATGAATCGAGCAGCATTGGTCTGGGATTTATGGGCAACCCCATGGAGAGGTCGAGTATCAGCTTGCTTGTTGCGCCGTCCGGGCGCATTGAAAAGACTGCCATCGGTCTGCAGTGGATAGGGAAGCAGAAGTTTGGAATTGCATTGTGGGGTTCGGGCGATGCTGATGAGGACGATGACGTAATTGATGCACCAATCCCACATGATGACTACCACACAGATACCAGCAAATCTTGCTTTTCGCTTGAGGGTCTATACTGCATGGGGACGGAAAGGTCTATGCTGATACTGGGCGTGGGAATTGCGGTTGAAGAGACGATATATACTGATGTCTCGAACGTCACAGGCTGGAAATGGAAAGGCGGAGACGATTACAGCACAAGACCAGCCGCGCAGATCGGCTACAGAGCACTTATTTCGCAGCGGATCGGCATTCAATTCGGCTATGATACCAGTCAATATGGATATTTCGGCCTCTCGGCTAGTTTCTAAGTATAATATGACCATAATCTTGTATCCAAAGTATAGGTTCTGAATATACGTAATCCAAACTTAGACCTGCAATTTACTTAGCGTAAATTGCCTGGATAGCTATTCCGCTTGTGTACACCCGCCTCCCGGTGTTAGAATTTGAGTGCTTCGGGAGGTGAAATTGTGGTCGAAAAGTCTGCGGCCGATGTGGGTCTCGACTCACTGGACTGGGCTGTTCTTGAAAAGAGATACTCCGTGACATTAAGGGAGAAGCTCTCGTCCCTGCCCACGTCTCCCGGATGCTATTTGATGAAAAATTCGTCCGGCGAGATCATATACGTCGGCAAGGCAAAAGTTTTGCGCAACCGGGTGCGGCAATATTTCCAAAAGGGCGCGGATCACACCAGACGCACCAGGCGTATGGTTCGTGAGATAGCAGACCTCACCTGGATAGCAACGGATACCGAACTTGAAGCACTCATACTCGAATCGAACCTCATAAAGAAGCACAACCCAAACTATAACGTTCGCCTGCGTGACGACAAGAGCTACCCATATATCGCGATCACACTCAGCGACGAGTGGCCCCGCGTCGAGTACAAACGCAAACTCAGAATGCAGCCCAAGGAAGCAGACAGATATTTTGGTCCATATACGGACACAGAAGCTGTTCGCGACACCATGCGCCTTATCCGCCGTGTGTTCAGAGTGCCGTGCGGTTTCAAGCACCCCGAGCTATCCAAGGGTAAGGCGTGCATGTATTATCACATCAACCAATGCACAGGCGTCTGCGCCGGCAAGATCACTCACGACGAATATATGACTGTGATAGACGATGTAATGGATTTCCTGGCCGGTAAGCGGGAGAAGCTTGTAAAAAAGCTACTGGCTCAGATGGAACAGGCAGCCGAGAACCTAGAATTCGAGAAAGCCGCACGGCTCAGGGACCAGGTCCAGGCGATCCAGACCCTGATAGCGCGCCAGAAGGTGATATCGACTGCGTTGGAGGATCAGGACGTGATAGCAATGGTGGCAGACGGATGCAACACCATAGCCGAGATGTTCTTCATTCGTGGCGGCAAACTGATAGGCCAGGAGCACTATCTTTTGGAAAACGCATGTGAGGATGATCTGAGTGCGAGCCTGCAGGAGTTCATAGACCAGCACTACACCACAGCTCCTTATGTCCCGCCGGAGATTCTGGTCAATGCCGATATAGCCGAACTCGATATGACCGAAAGCTGGCTCAGGCAAAAGAGGGGGACCAAGGTCAGTGTCCACTGTCCCAAACGCGGTGAGCGCAGACAGCTTGTCGAGATGGCGAAGAAGAATGCAGAGCTGGTATTGAAGCAGATCAAGCTCAAGATGTCCACCGACGAAGCCAGGATACATGAAGAACTGGGCGAATTGCAGCGGGCAATTGGCCTAGCTGAACTACCACGGCGTATCGAGGCGTATGATATTTCCAATATACAGGGCTATTATACGGTCGCATCATTGGTCGTATTCGAGGATGGCCAGCCCAAGAAAGCGCACTACCGCAAGTTCAAGATCAAGCAGCATGACGGCAAACCCGATGATTATGCATCTATGAAGGAAGCTGTCTCAAGAAGGCTCACAGGCAGCCTCCGCAAGACCCAAGCATTCGCTGAACTGCCCGACCTGATGCTCATAGACGGCGGCAAAGGTCAGCTCAACGCTGCACTGGAAGTGATTAGAGAGAGTGGAGAGCAGGGAGTGTCGCCTGTGGTAGGATTGGCAAAGCAGTTTGAGGAGATATACAAACCCGGCAGGCCGGACCCGATAATTTTGCCTCGAAACTCAAAGGCTCTGCATCTGATTCAAAGAGTGCGTGACGAAGCGCACAGGTTTGCCGTATCATATCATAGAAACCTGCGCGGCAAGAGTATGCGCGCATCCGTTCTAAACAATATCGCTGGCATTGGACCGAAACGTCGAAAGGAACTGATGAAACACTTCGGGTCGGTAGAGAAAATAAAAGAGGCGTCCGTCGATGAGCTTGCAGCCGTGCCGAATATGGGTCAGTCGGCTGCTCAGGCTGTGTATATGTACTTTCACAGCGAAAATGAGGATCAGTAGTGAAATATTATTGTGTCATAGAAACTAAGCTCGGCTTTATTGCGCTTGCGGGAGTTGACGGCAGACTCACTCGCTCGACTCTGCCTAAACCGACACGGACGTCAGCTCTCGAATCGCTCGGTGCAGGAATAGAGAGTTCATTTGTGGAAGATTGTGATGCATTCGGCGATCTGCCCGGCAGGCTTATGGACTATGCAAACGGCAGGCGCGTGGACTTTTCCGGCGTGTCGGTCGACTTGAGTGGATACGGCAAATTTCATGCGGCCGTCCTTTCGGCATGTCGAAAAGTGCCGTATGGTGAACTGATAACCTACGGCGGCCTTGCTGCAATGGCTGGCTCAAAAAAGGCGGCCAGAGCCGCCGGAAGTGCTATGGCGGGCAACAATGTGCCGATAATAATACCGTGTCACCGCGTTATAGCTTCTGGTGGGAAGATAGGCGGGTTTTCCGCAGGTCTGGACATGAAAAGAAAGCTGCTCAGGCTTGAAGGGGCTAGGATGGTTTGATTTTTTTGAGCCTATTGCAAAACTAGCAAACGTTTCACTTTCAGTCATTCCGAGCGAATGCGAGGAATCTGCTGTGAACCTGACGTTGGAAAAAGCAGAGTCGGCCTACACCGACTGAAAGTTACGTTACCAATGCTCAATCCATTGGCATTGTTTGTAGTGGAGATTGTATTATGGGTATGTTCAAAAGATGGCTGATCGGCATTTTCGCCATACTGGTCACCGTATGGGTCTTGAAGCAGCTTCCGCCGATTTTTAATCTCGGCTGGAAATCGCTGTGGGGACCGATTGTGTTCGTGCCTGTATTGGCAGTCGCAAATGCTGTGGTCGGCAGTATTCTGAAACTAATTTCCGCGCCCATAAGCTGTCTCACACTGGGACTTTTTGGGTTCGTAATAAATGCAATAGTCTTCTGGCTTGCGGGAATCGCAACCGGCGCGCAAATGAGCTTTCTTGCGCCGTTTGTTGGCTCGATCCTATACACCATAATATCCGCTCCGCTGAACTCTGCGCTTAAGGAGAATGACTGATTTGGACAGCAAGAAACAACTGGTCATAGTCACCGGGATGTCCGGTGCGGGAAAGTCGCTTGCGGTCGCAACATTCGAGGACCTCAATTTCTTTTGTATAGACAATCTGCCTCCGGCGCTCCTTCCGGGCACAGTGGACCTCTGGAAATCGCCGAAGGAGCCTGAGAATGTCGCCATAGCAGTCGATGTGCGGGCGGGGCAGTTCTTCAATGACTTTTTGCCTGCATGCGAGCAGATATACGAAAACCCTCCGGAGAGCTTTTCAAAACCAGTGGTGCTTTTCCTCAATGCCAGTGACGGAGAACTGATAAAGAGGTTCAAAGAGACGCGCAGAAAGCACCCGTTGGTGACGAATGACAGGGGTATAATCGATGCGATCAGGCTGGAACGCGAAGTGCTCGCCGACATCCAGGAACATGCAGACAAGATCATAGACACCACGAACCTGGAAGCCGAAGGCCTGCGTCGTTTGATACGGCAGGTTTTCGGTCCGGCCAATGCTCAGGAACGGCTGATGATTGCAGTTGTGTCTTTCGGGTTCAAGCATGGCGTACCTCTGGATGCGGATGTGGTCTTCGATGTCAGGTTCCTGGCGAACCCGTTCTGGGTTCCCGAACTGCGTGACAAGGACGGCACGACTCCCGATGCGCAGCAGTATATTCTCTCCGACCCGCTCACCGAGCCTCTGCTTGAGAAATTGTTCGATCTGGTGGAGTTCAGCATTCCTCAATACATCAAAGAGGGCAAAGCATATTTGACGATTGCAATCGGCTGCACCGGCGGCAAACAGCGGTCGGTCGTGGTTGCCAACGAACTGGCCAAGTTCCTCGCAAGTTCCAATTATGTTGTCAGGGTCGAGCATCGCGACCTCCATCAGCTTCGGGGGCAGAGCGATGCGCGTTAAGTCTCTTATGAGCAATTTGAAGTGGCTGTATCCGGGTATGAGGGTCAAGCGGTGGCTGATGCTGGTCCCGGTCGGTGTGGCCGCAGTAATAGCAGGTGTCGTCCTGTTACTCAATATGCACATTGTCGATCTGCTGGGAACGGTCGGCACGGAAGCGTTCCGCAGGTTCGGACTGAGGCTGGATAAGCCCGGCGTACAAATACCTGTCGGCATTGGATTGGTCTCTGCCGGGTTGATTCTGATCTTTGCGAGCCTGCGCCAGGTGGTCAGATCGATCACCAGCGTTGTCAGCCCCGAGGCGGAGGGCAAACTTGCCGACGTGATCTACCAGAGGCGATATCTGTCACAGGGTCATCGAATCGTGGTCATCGGCGGAGGCACTGGCCTGTCGACCATGCTGCGTGGTCTGAAGCAGTATTCCAGCAATATCGTGGCGGTGGTGACTGTGACCGACGACGGCGGCAGTTCAGGCCGTCTGCAGCGCGACATGGGGATTCTACCGCCTGGAGACATCAGAAACTGCCTGGTTGCTCTGGCGGACGCCGAGCCTACCATGACCAAGCTTTTTCAATACAGGTTCAGCGAGACCAGCGATCAGCTTGACGGCCACTCTTTCGGTAATCTTCTGATCGCCGCCATGACCCAGATTACCGGTGATTTTGAGAAGGCAATCAAGGAGACGAGTCAGATTCTGGCGATTCGTGGGCTTGTCCTGCCTTCCACGACCGACAGGGTGAAGCTCCAGGCAGAGTTTACGGACGGTTCATTCATCGAGGGCGAGACAAACATCACCAAAACGCCTGGTGCGATCAAATATATGATGCTGCATCCATCAAACGTAAGTCCACTCGAAGAGACGCTGCGCGCAATCGAACTTGCGGATGTGATTGTGCTTGGTCCGGGCAGTGTGTTTACGAGCATAGTGCCTAATCTGCTTGTGGGCGGCATTCCTGAGACCATTGAGAAGTCGGAAGCAGTCAAGATTTATGTATGCAATGTCATGACCCAGCCCGGCGAGACTGACGGATTCACTGCATCGGACCATGTCAGTGCGGTTGCCCGGCATACGGAGTGCCGAGTGTTCCAGCATGTGCTTGTAAACCAGGAGCGACCCACCAAAGACCTGCTCGAAAAGTATGCTCAGGAGAAACAGTATTTTGTCGAGCCGGATATCACTGAAATACGCGATATGGGTTACAAGCCGGTCGTAGGGGACTATATAAGCCAGACGGATGTCGTCCGACACGATCCTGACAAGTTGGCCGAAGCAATTATCAAGCTGTCCTATTAATAAGTGGAAAGCAGAGAGTATATGTTCGGGCTTGATCGTCCGGGGTATTCCTGCCCCGGACGCACCTTGCGAGGGGCATTCTTGCCCCGGCGTCTCAAGATAAGTTAGTTTGTGTTCGGGCACGATATCTGATCGCGACCGAAACATAACTCCTGCAATTTCTGATTGCAATAACAAACGCTAGAGAATCGAGAAACAGCATTGCCCAAACGTGACGTGATTCTTGCTTCAGCCTCGCCGAGGCGCGAGGAACTGCTCGGGCTGATATTCAAGGAATTCTGGGTCACGCCCAGTGAGTTTGACGAATCGAAAGTCCCTCAAGACCTTCCACCTGCCGAACAGGTAGTATATTCATCCCAAATGAAAGCCAGGGATGTGGCCGCAGGTAACCCCAAATCGCTTGTGATAGCAGCGGACACGATTGTGGTCGTAGACGAGACCATACTCGGCAAACCCCATGACAGGGCGGACGCAGCGCGCATGCTCAAGATGCTCAGTGGCAGGACTCATCAGGTCTACACAGGTGTCGCGGTAATATATGACGGCAAGCAGCACAGCGCATTTGAGTGCACGGATGTCACCTTCAGCGATCTGAGCGATGAAATCATCTCGCGTTATGTATCCAGCGGCGAACCGATGGACAAGGCCGGCGCATATGCAATACAAGGCCGCGGAGCAGTGTTGATCGAGTCGATATGCGGGTGCTATTTCAATGTCGTCGGGTTGCCGGTCCACAAGCTGAGCAATCTTCTTGGTGAGATCGGCATACCTCCTCTCATGTCCTAGTCGACTACTTGCTGCAACAAGCCTGGCGCCTATCTTGCGCTACCTGCTATAATGTTACAGGGTAATCTCAGGCAGGAGGCTTATTTGAAGACCCTATATCAATTGGCAGTGCTTACTATTGTAACTATTGTCATTGTCTGCGGTGCTGCAGGCTGCGGCCATAGGCAGAGTAGACCGGAAAGAATGCAGGTCGCTGTAAGCATCGGACCGCTGGGTGATTTCGCGAAGAATGTGGGTGGGGACAATGTCGACGTCCACATACTTGTGCAACCCGGCGCCAGCCCGCACACATACCAGCTCACGACCGACCAGATGGAGATGCTCAGCAAAGCGTCCGTGCTTGTCTTGAACGGTGTCAATCTCGAGTTCTGGGCAGACAAGGCAATTGATGCTGCGAATAACTCAAAACTGGTTGTCGTAAAGACAGCCAATGGACTGCCGATCATCGATTCCGGTGACGACCATGACCACCCCGGCGGCAATCCACACGTATGGCTGAACCCTATATACGCGGTCCATCAGGTAAAAATGATACGCGATGCATTCATCAAAGCCGATCCCGAGCACAAAGAGCAGTATGATAAGAATGCCGCACAATACATAAACAAACTTATGCAGCTCGACAAGCAAATTCGTCAGCGGGTGAAGACTTTCACCTCAAAGGATTTCATAGCGTTTCACCCTGCATGGGTATATTTTGCCAGGGAGTATGGGCTCAACCAGGTCGCGGTGATCGAGGAGACACCCGGCAGAGAGCCAGCACCATCTGAACTGGGTGACATAGTCAAAGTGTGTAAAAGAATTAATGCAAAAGCTATATTCTCAGAGCCTCAGTTTTCTCCAAAAGCCGCTCAAGTAATAGCGGATGAATGCGGAGCGCAGGTTTTGATGCTCGATCCGATGGGCAAAGCGCCCGATTACGACTATATCGAGACCATGCATGCCAATCTCGATCAAATGACAAAAGCGCTGGGGCGAAAATGAGCGATTTTACACATGCCGTTGAGCTTACCGACATCACGGTCAAGCATAACGATATAGCCATCATCGATAATGTATCCCTGACTATAGACAAAGGCAATTTCGCTGCAATAATTGGTCCCAATGGCGCAGGCAAGACCACTCTTGTCAAGGTCATACTGGGTCTTATCAAACCCGACCATGGTACGGTGAAAGTTTTCGACAGGCCTCTCGACCAGTTGGGTGAACTGCGCTCCAAGATAGGCTATGTGCCTCAGATATTCACCATCGACATAAAGTTTCCTATCACAGTCTTCGAGACAGTGCTGATGGGCATGTACGGCAGGCTGGGCATTGGCCGACGCGTTGGACTTCCTGAGCGCGAGGCGGCATATGCGGCGATGGAAAAGGTAGGCATCACTGATTTGAAGGACAGGCCGATAGCCAGGCTATCCGGCGGCCAGAGGCAGCGTGCGTTTATTGCAAGGGCATTGGCGAACAATCCTGATCTGCTGGTCCTTGATGAGCCGACAACCGGCGTCGATATTGCGACCACCGGCAGCTTATATACACTGCTGCGCCAGCTTAAAGGCGAGGGGGTTACGGTGCTGCTGGTCACGCACGATGTCGGCGTAGTGGCAAATTATATCGACACACTGGCGTGTCTCAACAGATCGCTGGTAGCACACTGCCGGCCCGGCGAGGTCGAGTGTACTAATGCGCTCAAGGCAATGTATGGCTGTGACGTGGCGTATCTTCATCATGGCGGTGCCCCGCATATTGTGGTGGAGGAGCACGAATGATAGACATACTGGGCTACTCGTTTATGCAGCGCGCGATAATCGCCGGAACGCTCGTAGGAGCGCTGTGTGCTGTCATCGGCGTATATGTGATTCTGCGCGGAATGGCGTTTATGGGGGCAGGAATAGCGCACTGTTCGCTCGGCGGAGTGGCGATTGGAATTCTTTTTGGGATCAACCCCATATGGAGCGCTGTGGTTTTCTCGATACTGGCCGGGTGGGGGATCGCTGCTGCGTCACGCAAGGGGCATGTCAAAGAGGATACAGCCATCGGCATTATATTTGTATCGGGTATGGCGCTGGGAATCCTTATTATCGGGCTGACCCACAGCTATCAGGTCGACCTCTTAAGTTATCTATTCGGCAGTATTACGGCTGTCACGGTCCAGGACGTCTGGACGACTGTCGTCATCACTGCTCTCGTGCTCGGTTGCGTGTTCGTGTTGTTCAAGGACCTGATGTTCGTGATATTCGACCCTGAGATGGCCGAGGTGACGGGAGTGCCGGCTGGAAAGCTATATTATCTGCTGATAACGATGATAGCGCTTACAGTGGTCATGTCTATCAAAGTGGTGGGGATTGTGCTGGTCTCCGCGCTTATTGTCACTCCAGCTGCCGCAGCATATCAGCTTACTGAGAGTTTCAGGAAGATGATGGCTCTGGCAGTAGTGTTCGGCATCGGCTCGACAATCGGCGGGCTGTTGATATCTGACTGGCTGTCTATTGCGCCGGGTGCGTCTATTGTATTGCTTGCCACACTTGCATTCGTCGTATCTGCCGTGCTATCTCCGAGGCGGAGGAAGAAATAGATATGCCCCCAGACTCAAGTCTGGAGGCACATCACCTCTCCTTTTTCTCCTTTGTAATTTAGTCGGCAGTCATCGGTTGGCGATCGTCAGCCCGTGGCCGGATATGACTGATTCTTATCGCCCCGATTGACCCTTATCTCCTTTTCCCTCCAAATGTATATCATCTCTCCACATAGCCGGAGGTGATAGCTGTTCTAAACGCTTCGACAATCGCCGGGTCGAACTGCGTACCGGCGCATGCCTGGAGTTCACGGAGTGCAGACTCCTGGTCCATCGCGTCGCGCCATGGCACGTCTGAGGTGAGTATATCGAATGCTTCAGCCACAGAGATAATGCGTGAACCCAATGGAATATCTTCACCACTAAGTCCATCAGGATAGCCTCTGCCGTCAAAGCGTTCGTGGTGATGCCTGATTAGTGGAACTGCAAATTCGAGTCCGTCAACTTTTTCAAGGATCCGTATTGCAATGGTGGAATGCTGTTTCATTATGGCGAACTCATCATTATTGAGCTTGCCGATTTTGTTGATGATTTTGCGTGAGATTGCAACTTTGCCTATATCGTGAAGACTGGCGGCATATTTCAAATTCGTGATCTCATCGCTTGTCAAACCCAATACTTTTCCAATTGCGGCACTGTAGCGGGTCACCCGTTGTGAGTGTCCCTCTGCAGTCCTATCTCTCTGCCCTGCGGCAGCAACAAGCGCATCTATCGTCTGTTCATAAACACGATGCAACCCGCCTCGACCCGCGCGCTCGATGCCCATTACATCCTCCAAGATATGACCGCGACTCATCATTTGAGCCGTTTTACGCAGCCTAAGATGTCATTTACTTCTTGCTTAGTTACAGTGCGCATATCAAGGAGAAACCGTTCTTGCGCTATCCGTCCGAAGACCGGAGGGTCATTTCCTCGAAAATGCTCACCCAAATCTTCGGCAGATAACCAGCCGCTCTTCAGAGCAACTGCGCAGCTTTTAATACTTTGTCCTGGAAGTGACCCGCCACCGATCTCTGAGGATACCTGTTCGACCGTCGTAGTGAGACCGTCTACATGCAGCGAGTTTATCGCGCGAGACAGACGTTTTGCTTGGGAAGTTATCTCGTCGAGAGGTCGGCTGATTGCGGCAAGCGTCGGGATTTGTGCCCATGGGTCGCCATATCGATATACTCTGAGCGTGGCTTCCAGTGCGGCCAGTGTAAATTTATCCACTCTCAAAGCGCGTGCGAGAGGGTTTTTCCGACAGAGGTCTATAACGTCGCTCTTTCCGACAAGTATCCCAGCCTGCGGACCGCCAAGCAGCTTATCGCCGCTGAAGCAGACTATTGATGCGCCGGCCTTGACACTTTGCATAACGGTCGGCTCATAGTCCATCCCGAAAGTGGATATGTCCAAAAGGGCACCGCTGCCCAGGTCATCCACCATAGGGATGTGACGGCTCTGAGCCAGATCAACGAGTTCGTCGAGACTTGCTTCCTCAACGAAACCACTGATCTTGAAATTGCTCGGGTGGCAGCGCAAGATGAGCGCAGTGTCATCGGTAAATGCATTCTCATAATCGGCAATGCGCGTTCGGTTGGTTGTTCCGACCTCAACAAGATTTGCTCCGGCACGTTTAATGATATCGGGCATGCGGAAAGAGCCGCCGATCTCGACGAGCTGCCCACGCGATATTATGACCGAAGCGCCCTGCGCCAGTGTATTGACTGCCAACAGCACTGCCGCAGCATTATTGTTGACCACCAGAGCGCTTTCTGCACCGGTCAACTCAGTCAACAGAGATCTGACATGATCTTGTCTGGAGCCGCGCTTGCCTGATGCCACATCCATCTCCAGTGTGCTGTGGCTTTGAGCGATCTCGTTTATCGAGTTTACTGCGTCTTGGCAGAGAGTCGAGCGCCCAAGATTGGTATGCAGGATCACACCTGTCGCATTGACCGCACGGCGAAGCGATGGCCTTGCCAGCCTTTTGACTTCAGTTTCCACCTGCTCATACAACTCACTATGGTCCGGTGCCTGCGCACCATCTGCAATTGCGCATCTTGATTTTTCAAGCACAGTCCTGATTGCGTCAGTGATTGCTGTTCTGGAGTGCTTGTCCAACAGGCATACGATCCGTTCGTCGCGAAGCATCTCATCCACGGACGGCAGTTGTCGATATTGGTCGGATGTATTTGTTTTTTTCACGATAGGATTATATTGCGATAACCGGTAATTTGCAATCGTGCAATTTGCACAGCAATTTGCAATCATTGTGCACAAATGCGATTAGGGAGTATAATACTTCTGTCAGTTAATTCAGCTCTGGCGGAGGTAAAAAATTGTACAGCCCTGCTCCAAAAACAGCACCCATATTCGCCATTATTGCAGTTTTGATGAGTCTGCTTTTCATTACAGGCTGTGGTAACAGTTCTTCGGATGCACAATCCCCAACGTTTGATCAGCCTCCTGCATCAAATGCGACACAAGTCCTGACACCCACATCGACCGTGCAGCAAAAGCTCAAGTTCAGCCAACTCACACTTGAGACACCGGCCAAGTCCACCAAGGACAAAAACGGTCTGGAGTTTCTTGTGTTTCAGTATGCCGACAACAGCGGCAAAGTCTACAAGTGCAAATTGCCAAAGGCCATGTCCGAGGGTGAATACACACCCGATCAGTGGGTTGCGACATTCAGCGCGTATCAAGAGTCTGATGTAATAAAACAAAAAAAAGCAATGTCCAGTGATGGCCAGGCAGTCAAGGATTTCCCATTTATCGCTCCGAAGCCGGTAAAGGAAAACACTCAAACTCAAGGTGATACGGGAACCGGTCAGATGCCGACTCCGCCCTAGCTTAAAAAGATTACTTTACGGGCTGGTCGGAGTATGGAATATACAAAATGGTAGTTTACGCTTAGATCGACCGGCCCGGAGTATTCCTGTTATGCCGCTTTATGAAACCTGTGCGAAACTTGCAGTCTATCTCTTCTGCATTGGGATAGCGCTTGAGCTGTCGCACCGCTTCTACTGGAATATGAACCAGCAGGTGGCGCAGTCTCAAATGTCCTCATTTTCACGAACAACCCTTGGAATGTTGATTGCTTGCATTCCAATGGGGACTTCCGTGGCAATTACTCTTGCATTCATCACCTTGGTAGACAAAAAGTCTATTGCGTCCCTTGGCCTGACATATGACGGTGGTTCATTGACTTACATGGCCTATGGCGCTGGTATAGCGCTTGGTTGTGTAGTCCTGGAATATCTGATCGGACTGTTATTCGGCTATGTCAGAGTCAGACCATCCGTGCTCTCCGATGACTGTGTAGCGTGCCTGCCGCTTTTTTTGGGCGGTCTGATCGACTTTATGAGCGCTGCAGTTTTTGAGGAAATAATTTTCAGGGGCTATGTATTCTATCTGCTTTACAGCGCATGGGGGCTTGAGGTAGCGATTGCGATATCGTCATTCATATTCGCGATAGCTCACCTGTTCAAACATAAAAGCATGCCTGCACTGTTCACTCTCAACGCATTCATATTTGGTTTGATCCTGGCATTTTGCCGATTCCATACGGGAACGCTCTGGCTTCCCATCGGTTTGCATTTCGGCTGGAACGTGGCGTCAGGACCGATATTTGGTCTCCCATGTTCCGGTCGTTCATACGAACGCGGGGTCGTGGTAAGCGATATATCGGGACCCTCATGGCTAACAGGCGGATTATATTCGCTCGATGCCGGCCTGCTTGGAACATTTGCGCTGGTCGTGGCGGCGATTGGACTGTTGATCGTTGCGCCCATGCAGTGAGTGATGTAACCTGCCGCAATCGGGAGGTTTGCTGACTTGGAACAATGTGAATACTGGCTTCCGGAGACACACACTCAATGGTGTGAACTTATGAGCGATGCGTGCAAATGCGAAGGCAACGAAGCACACTGCGCAATTCATGGAGCGAGCATATCTTCATTCATCAAGAAGCAGGAGAGAGAGACAACAAAAGAAGAGTTTCTCCGGGATCAGAAAAAACGTTCGCATAATTATCTCAGCTAACTCGGATTATTCGCGAGAGATAACCATGCTGTCTGGCGGTTTGATCGTGGATAGCTGGTCACATGATCGCTTATCACATTGGCGGATCTGGGGGCGACCCTTGCTGCTTTCTGCAAATTTGAGTGCTTCATATCTTGACAAGGTGTATTCTTGGGGCTAGAATACATCTCGTGAAGAAGCTCTACGTTGCAAATCTTCAAGAGGGTGCCAGGATCGAAGAGGTATTCCTGGTGGTTTCCAAGTCGGTGGCAAACACACGCACCGGCTCACAGTTCCTCAAAATGACCCTCGCCGACAAGACCGGCACGGTGGACAGCGTCAAATGGGACGTCTCAGAAGCCGACGTCGGGCGCATCAGCGAGGATGATTACATCCATGTCCAGGCATCCGTCAAGAGCTACAACGACCATCCCCAACTGGTCATAGAGTCGTTCCAAAGGTGGGGCGATGCCATAGACCCTGCGGATTTTCTCCGCAGCAGCCCACGAAATCCCGATGAGATGTCCAGTGAGCTTTCTGCGATATTGGCGCAGGTGACCAATCCAAATCTGCGCTCTCTGCTCGACAGTTTCTTTTCAGACAATGAGTATTCCGCAAAGTTCAAGCAGGCTCCGGCTGCAAAAAAGCTCCATCATGCTTATATCGGCGGGCTGCTGGAACATACGCTCAATGTTGTTCGCACATGCGCCGCTCTTGCCGATCTATATCCAAATGCCGACCGCGAACTGCTCCTTACAGGCGCTGCACTCCATGACATCGGCAAGGTGGATGAGTATTTGTGGTCGAGTTCGATCAAGTTTTCCAATGCGGGTCATCTGGTGGGTCATGTCGTTGGCGGTGCCATGATGGTGAAGGCAGCGGCTGATGCTATCGATAGTTTCGACCCAATGATGAGTCTTGCGCTGCAGCATATGATTATCTCTCATCATGGGACAAAAGAGTGGGGCTCACCAAAGCTGCCGAAGAGCATAGAGGCACTGATATTGCACTGCGCGGACTATTTGGATGCCCACGTCGCGATATTCGAGGAAGCCATACAAAGCTCCGGCAGCGACGGCCTGTTCACCGAGCGTCATTTCCTGTTGGAAAGGCCGATATTCAAGGGATTGCACGGCAGTGCTGAAGTCTTTAACGGTTTAGGGCAGGTAGGAGAGCCTGTTTTGCCGAGCGGAGAAGCTGTCGATCTCGAGAATTTTGCCGTGGAGGATGATTACGATCCATTTGCGGACGAATAGTCAAGTTTGTATCGAGGAAGAGGGAGAGGGAGAAAGGAAGAGCGAGCTTAACAGCCGCTCTTCCTCCACTTTTGGATTTAGTAATTAGTATTTTTGATTGAGTATTTATGCAGAATCTCCGCAATATCGGATTGCGGAAGCCCTTCGCAAAACTGTAAGGCCAATAATCATAGTCATTCCGAGCGAATGCGAGATACCGTCTTGCCTGTCAATTTTTTACGCTGGCACTTCAAACGAGGTGCCGGTTTTTAGTACTCCATATGCGATTGCCAGCAATTTTCTCATGCACGCCCCAATGGCACTCATTTTACAA